>DASVUW010000415.1:0-2114 GCA_036386845.1 Allosphingosinicella sp.
GGGCCGAAGCGTCCGCAATCCCGAGCATGGTGACGTTGTAGCTGTCGTCGAGGCCCGCTTTCTGGCCCGGATAATGGGCGATCAGCACCTGGTAGGCGGCCGTCGCGGCGGCGGCGTCCTGCGAGGCGCCGGGAGCCGCAGCGGCCATTTCGAGATAGCTCTCGAATCGCCGGTCGATCGCGTTCAGGGCCTCGAACATGGCGATCGCGACCTGGGTCTGGGCGCGGTCGTGCTCGCCGGTCCGGGGCGCGTCGGGCGGCGGGGCCGCGGCGGTACCGACCGCCTGCGCATAATCGATCCATTCGCAGACCGTGTCCGCCGAAGCCGGCGAGGCGGCGGCGGCAGCCGAAGCGGCGGCCAGAAGCAGGAATTTTCGCATTGGTCACTCCCCCGAGATTCGAATCCCCCGGCGGAACCTTAGCAAAAATTCAGTACAGGAACATCGGCATACCTTCGATCCGCATCAAACGCGCACGATAGGTCAAGCGATCGTAGAGTCCCTCGACGTCCACGGACTTGCGCCCGCCGAGCAACGTGTCGATCGGCACATGTCCGTAATTGCCGTCGGCGAGGGCGACCATCCGGGCGGTCTCGCCGCGCTGGAGAAGCTGGATCGCGAGTCCTCCGAAGGCGAATCCGACCATCCGGTCCATCGCGTCAGGCTCCCCGGCCCGCATCAGATAGGCGAGCTCCTGGATTACGGTTCCAAAGCCGAGTCTCTCCTTGATCGCCCGGCCCAGCTGCCGGCCGACGCCCTCCTCGCCGCGCTCGCTCGCCGACTTGGAAAGCTCGGACCCGTCGTCCGCCTCGCCCCTGATCGTCGCCCCTTCGGAGATCACGCACATGGCATAACCGGCCGGGTTGGAGGCCTTATCGTCGGCCAGGAGCGGGAACAGGATATCGAGATCCGCCGGCACCTCGGCGATGACGGTCCGGTCGACCTGCGCGAGGAAGCCGGAGAGCAAAGCCGTCTCGCCGCTTCGCCGGCCGAACAATTCGACGACTCCGATCCGCTCGTGGCTTTCCACCGTGGTCCTGAGAGCGTTGATCGCCTCGACCGAGCGGCTGACGGCGGTCGAGAAGCCGATGCAATAATCGGTTCCGAAGACGTCGTTGTCCATCGTCTTGGGCACCGAGACGACGGGCACGCCCTGAGCCGCGAGGTGGGCCGAGAATCGCAAAGTGCCGTCGCCGCCCAGGGTGATCATGGCGTCGACGCCGAGCTTCGAAAGGGTCTCGATCACCTGACCGGTCCGGTCGGCGTCGGAAATGGTGCGCGGATCGGTTCGCGAGGTGTGGAGGATGGTGCCCCCCATCCGGTCGATCCCGCGCACGCCTTCACGAGTCAGTTCAAGGCTGTTCGCCGCTACGCTGGCCGGATCGGCGGGGTCGATCGCAAGCACGCCTTCCCAGCCGCGGCGGAACCCGGTCACCTCCCAGCCGAGGGCATCGGCCGACAAGGTGATCGAGCGGATGCAGGGGTTGAGCCCCGGCACGTCGCCGCCGCCGGTGAGCAGGCCGATGCGCATGGCTCAGTTGGCCGAGGCGAACTTGACGTTCAGCTTGCGGCCCTCCCCGGTGGGCACGTCCATCTCCGCGCTGTTGAAGGTCGCGCTCTGGCCCGGCTGCAGCTCGGAGACGGGCGGCGAGATCGACCAGCTGTGCACGACCTTGCCCTTGGGGTCGCGGACTTCGGCGCGGAGCTGCGGCACGCGCTGGACCGACTGCGTCGGGTTGGTGATCCGGCCGGTGACGGTGAGCAGGGCGTTGCCGCTCGCCAGGGTCTGGTTCCTGGGCTCGATGGAATCGTGGATGACCCTCAGCGGAGTCGAGTTCCGGCCGGGGAGGGCGATGTCCACCCCCAGCTCTGGCAGGCCGAACGAATAGACGGCGGCGGTCGCGGCCAGCATCAGAGCGGCCGCGACGATCGCGAGGATCGTCCACATACGCGCCGGGTTGCGTCGGGGGCGGAAAGGCGGCGCGTGGGCGAAGGCGTCGTAATTTTCCGGCTCGGCCGTCGGCGCCGGTCCGAGCACCGACGCGACGGGACGGGCGTGTGGCGGCTCGCGGAGCGGCGGGGGCGGCGTTGGAACCGAGGCTCCCGCGGCGGGCGC
>DASVUW010000416.1:0-15089 GCA_036386845.1 Allosphingosinicella sp.
GACACGGAGCCCCACAGCGTCGCCCGCTCGCTCGGCCGCCAGGCGAGGCGCAGGTTCGGAAGGACCTGCACTCCGCTGAAGGTCGATCGTTCGAGCTTGACCCCGGCGACGAGGTCGAGCTTCGGGGCGAGCGCAATCCGATCCTGCGCGAAGGCGTTCAGGATCCACAGCCGCCGGCTCTCAGGTTCGAGATGGAAGCCATTGAGATTGTTTATGAACTCGTCGCGGGTCGTTCGCACGCCGCCGCCCACGACGATTTCGTGGGCGCCCATCTTCGAGTTGAGCTGGGCTTCAAGGTCGAACGTCTCGAGCCTATCCTCCACCAGCGTGAAACGGCGCCGGTAATCGTCGTAATAGGCCTGGACCTGGAGCGACCGGGCCTCGCCGAAGCGGTGGGTCCAGCGGGCGAGCAAATTGTGCCCGCGATCGCCGTCGCCGGGAAGCAGGTCGACGTCGGTGTCGAAAACGTCTCCCTGAACCGTGACATGGTCGGTTTCCCCGCCGAAATCCGTCCGGAAGCCCGCCTGCCATCCGGTGATTCCGTCCTCATTGTCCACCGCCGGCCCGGCCGGCATATTCTCCCGGTCCACTCCATGGGCATAGACCCGGAACGCACCGGAATCGCCGAGGCTCGCCCCGTAGCGCAGGGCCAGGGTGCGCTCCCGCGGCCCCGCCGTGCCCCGGGCGAGCCCACCGAGGGTCTCGCGGGAGTCGCGGGTGGCGACGCTGACCACGCCGTTGACCGCGTTGGGGCCGTAAAGAGTCCCGCCCGGGCCGCTGATCACCTCGATCTGCCGGATGTCCTCGAGCAAGGGCGAGTGAAGCTCCCAGAACACGCCCGAATGGAGGGTCGTATAGACGCTTCGCCCGTCGATCAGGACGAGCAGCTTGTTCGAGCTTTCGGCGCCGTTGAACCCGCGCGAGGTGATCGCGAACTGGCGGGCGTCGAGCTGCTGGACCTGGAGGTTCGGAGCCAGGCGCAACGCCTCCGGAAGCGAGGTCGCCGCCGACCGGACGATGTCGTTGCCGGTGATGACGAAGATCGAGGTCGGGGCCCGGCCGATCGGCTCGGCCTGCTTCGAGGCCGAGCGGACCTCGATCTGGGCGAGCTGCTCGATCGAGAGGTCGCGAAGCTCCTCGACCGTTTCGGGCGCTTCGGCGGGGGTCTGGCCGAGCGCGATTCGGGGAAGGGCCAGCAGTGCCGCGCCTGCGGCAAGTGCAGCGCTTCGCCTCCGCATCATGTGACTGCGCTTCAACGGAAATTCCCCCTGCCGCTCTCTCTCCCGCGGCGGGCGTCGCGTCAAGCACAGGGGTTAACTTCCCGTCATTGCGAGCGAAGCGAAGCAATCCAGTTGCTGAGCCTGTCGCAACTGCAGCACTGGATTGCTTCGTCGCTGCGCTCCTCGCAACGACGGAGCAACAAGACCGCTCTAGGGCGCCGGAGCCTTGCCTTGAATCTCCTCGGGCGCATTGGCGACGAGCGAGAGCATCGCCGTCCACGCCGCGACATTCTGCCGCAGCTGCTCGGGATCGACCTTGTCGAGCGTGTCGTCGGGCGTGTGGTGATAGTCGAAATAGCGGGTGCCGTCCTGCTGGAGGTCGACCGCCGCCACCCCCGCCCGGACCCAGGGCCCGAGGTCCGCGCCTCCCGTCGCCGGCGTGGTCGAGCGAGCGATTCCGAGCGGCGCCAAAGCGGCCGCGATCCGGTCGGCGAGGGCCGAATTGGCTTCGGCGAAGCCCGGATCCATCCGCCATACCCGATCGGCGCCGAAATCGGACTCGGAGACGAAGACGATCTTCTCGTTCTTATGAGCCTCGCGATAGGCCTTGTTGCCGTCGCCCCCGACTTCCTCGGCGCCGAACCAGACCACCCTTATCGTCCGCTTCGGCCGCCCCGCGGCCATGATCCGCTTCGCCGCGGCGGCGGTGATCGCGACTCCGGCGGCATTGTCGATCGCTCCGGTCCCGAGGTCCCAGCTGTCGAGATGGCCGCCGACGAGGACGATCCCGGCGTTGCGGTCGGTGCCCGGCACTTCGGCGACGACGTTGCCCGACTGGCGAATCCCCAGGTTCCGGGGCGTGAGCAGGAGCCGCATCGTCACCGGCTTGCCGCGCTTGAGTATCCGCTGGAGCTGCTCGGCGTCGGGAAGGGACAAGGCCCCGGCCGGGATCGGCCTCGCGCCCTCGCCCCACATCTGCACCCCCGTATGCGGGTTGCGGTGATAGTCGGTCCCGATCGACCGGATGACGATGGCCGCGGCGCCCTTGCGGCTCGCCACCGACGGGCCGATCCGCCGGGCGGCGCCGTAATAGCCATATTGGGACCCGTCCTGGGTGGCGGTCATGTTGTGGCTGACGAAGACGATCTTGCCGCGAACGGCCGAATCGGGCGCGGCCTCGAGGTCGGCCAGGCTGTCGAAGCCCACGACCTGCCCGGTGATCCCGGCCGGGGGCGTGGCGCCGCTATTGCCGAGCGCCGTCACGACGAGCTTCTGGGGGAAGGGCGCGACGACCTCGGCCCGTTCCTCGCCGCGTACCCAGACCGGCATGTCGTAGGTCTCGACATGGACGTTGGCGAAGCCCAGCGCCTTCAGCCGCCTTACCGCCCATTCCCGGGCCCGGGCCTCGGATTCGGTGCCCGCGGGCCTGGGACCGATCTCGGTCGTCAGCCCCTCGACGATGTCCCAGGCGACGTCGTCCTTGAGCGCCGAGTCTCGAAGGCGCTCGGCCTGGTTCATATTCTGGGCGAAAGCCGGAACCGCGAGGGCGGCGACGGCCGCCATGAGAAGCATTTTCATGCGCGGGCCGTAGCCACTCCGGCTCTCCGGCGAAAGCCGGAAATCTGCCAAGGCTGCAAGGGATTCGCGCAGAGACGCAGAGACGCAGAGAGTCCGTGCTCATGGCCAGTCTGAGAAATCCTTCAGGCCTCTCTGCGTCTCTGCGTCTTTGCGCGAATATTAAAGCCGCTCCGCGGCGGCGAGCGGGGAGGGTGACAATCCGGCCTCGCCCCACTAGTTAGGCGCCACACCCGCATTCCAGCACAGATTCACCGGAGAGACGCGCCGCCATGGCTGCACAGTATAGCTTCGTCATGAAGGGCATGACCAAGACCTTCCCGGGCGCCGCCAAGCCCATCCTCAACAACATCAACCTGCAATTCTACTCGGACGCGAAGATCGCGATCATCGGGCCCAACGGCTCGGGCAAGTCGACCCTGATGAAGATCATGGCCGGCCGCGACAAGGAATATACCGGCGAAGCCTGGCCGGGCGACGGGATCAGGGTCGGCTATCTCGAGCAGGAGCCGCAGCTCGATCCGACCAAGACGGTCAAGGAGAACGTCATGGACGGGGTGCGCGCCACCGCCGACATGATGGACCGCTTCAACGAGATCTCGACGATCATGGGCGACCCGCCGGAGGACGCCGATTTCGACGCTTTGATGACCGAGATGGGCGAGCTCCAGGAGAAGATCGACGCCGTCGACGGCTGGAGCCTCGACAACCAGCTCGAGATCGCCATGGACGCGCTTCGCTGCCCCCCCGGCGACAGCCCGATCGACAATCTGTCGGGGGGCGAGAAGCGCCGGGTCGCGCTCACCAAGCTGCTGCTCGAGAAGCCGGACATCCTACTCCTCGACGAGCCCACCAACCACCTCGACGCCGAGAGCGTCCAGTGGCTTGAGAAGCATCTCGTCGACTATGCCGGCAACGTCATCCTCGTCACCCACGATCGCTACTTCCTCGACAATGTCGTGAACTGGGTGCTCGAGCTCGATCGGGGCCGCTACTACATCTACGAATCCAATTATTCCGGCTACTTGGAAAAGAAAGCTAAGAGACTCGAGCAGGAAGAGCGCGAAGAGCAGGGCAAGCAGAAGGCGATCCAGGAGGAGCTGGACTGGATCCGCCGCTCCCCCAAGGCGCGCCAGACCAAGTCCAAGGCCCGGATCAAGGCGTTCGACGAGCTCGTCGAGGCGCAGGAGAACCGGACCCCCGGCAAGGCGCAGATCCTCATCCAGGTCCCCGAGCGGCTCGGCGGCACCGTCATCGAGGTGAAGGGGCTGAGCAAGGCCTATGGCGACAAGTTGCTGTTCGACGATCTCAGCTTCTCGCTTCCCCCCGGCGGGATCGTCGGAGTCATTGGCCCCAACGGCGCCGGCAAGACCACCTTGTTCAAGCTCATCCGCGGCGAGGAGCAGCCCGACGACGGCTCGGTCCGGATCGGCGAAACGGTGCGCCTCGGCTATGTCGACCAGTCCCGCGATGCGCTCGATCCCACCAAGAACGTCTGGGAGGAGGTTTCGGGCGGCTCCGACGTGTTCCGTTTCGGCAAGCACGAGATCGGCACCCGCGCTTATGTCGGCGCCTTCAACTTCCGGGGCCCGGACCAGCAGAAGAAGGTCGGTCAGCTCTCGGGCGGCGAACGCAACCGCGTCCACATGGCCAAGATGCTCCAGAAGGGCGGCAACGTCCTCCTCCTCGACGAGCCGACCAACGACCTCGACGTCGAGACCCTCCGGGCCCTGGAGGAAGCGCTCGAGAATTTCGCCGGCTGCGCCGTGGTCATAAGCCACGACCGCTTCTTCCTCGACCGCCTCGCCACCCACATCCTGGCCTTCGAAGGCGACAGCCACGTGGAATGGTTCGAGGGGAACTTCGAAGCGTATGAGGAGGACAAGCGGCGGCGGATGGGACCGGAGGCGGACCGGCCGCATCGGATGACGTACCGGCGGCTGACTCGGTAGCGACGGCCGCGGCGCATCCAGCGCGACCTCTCATCGGCCGCAGGCCAATCAGTTTTCAACGCGACGACGCAACGACGCAACGAATCCGTGCGCGTTACCGAAGCGTGCATCCTTGATCTCCCATCGCAGCGTTATCGCCTCGCGGCGCGCGAGTTTTTGAAAAGCGCTTGGTGACGGGTGAGGCATCGTTGCGTCTTTGCGTCGTTGCGTTGAAAACTGAAGGCCGCGGCGCCTGCGGCTTCGCGGCGGAGGACGACCCTGTCCAACTTCGGAAAATCGGCGCTGGCAATCGAGCGGCTCGGGAAATAGGGCAGCAGCTAATTGATCCCCGCCGTCTCCACCGCCAGCCCGTTAATCGTTGCCGCCTCGACCCGATCCCCGAACTTCAGGTCCCGCCGCTCGGCATAGCCGCCGTCGCCCGACGACCACATCTGGATCACCTCGCGGCGGTCGCGGTTGATTACCCAATATTCCGGGATGCCGTGACGGGCATAGAGTTGCGCCTTTCGACCCATGTCGTGCTTTTCGGAAGAATCCGAAATTTCTATCGCAATCTTCAGTTCTTCCCGCAGGATCGTCTTGGCGCCGTCGTCCATCGGCGCGATCACCGATATGTCCGGTTCGGGCACCGAATCATCGGACAGCGAGACGCTGCCGGCGGCCAGTAGCTCGAGTTTCAGGCCGGCCTTTTCGACAGCGCGTGTTAGCTCGCCGATGAGCTTGCCCATGACGCGCGCGTGCCAGCGGTGGACGGAGTTCACGACCCAGATCTCCCCTTCGATCAGTTCGGTCCGGGCGTGGTTGGCGAAAGCGCCGGAATCGGCGAGCAGCCAGAAATCTCTGGCCGTGAGCTTCGCCGGGCGCGGCTCGGCGTCGTCGGGGCGCTTTTCGAGCGTCATAGAACGGAAACTAGCATTTGGCCCACGGAGTTTCCATGACGAGCCAATCTCCTTGGGTCTGGTGCCGGACCGCATCGTTCATAACTCAAGCTGTCCATCATGCAATGTTCTTGACTTGTTCTGCTTTCTTTGCTAGATGGAACCCTGCCCGAGTCGGCCCGATCAACCGGCGGAGGCGGGAATACTGCTTCGGTCCCCTCGGGGAGCTGCGCAGCAGGGGCTCCGGCCTGTGCTGCGAAGCCTTGGCGGAGCAGTACGGCCGGCGCGAAGTCATCCGGGAACGTTTGAGCTCGCGTCACCGAAGAGCCGTGCAGCGATTGTCCCTCCCGAGGGCGTTCGAACCCGGCATCGAGAATGGAAGACCGGCGCCCACGGCGTAAGGGCGTGAGGAAGGGTTGGAAGCTTTGCGCGGAAAACCATTCCAAACCGGGGCCAGCGACCCCGGACGGACCGAAGCGCTCGAGCTGTCTTCAATCGCCCGACGGCGGCGCCGCTCCCGAAAGGAGGCGAAGCCGGAAGCCACTCAGCCTCGACAAGGAAGGCGGAGCGGGACCCGGCGGCTCTTCACGAAAAGCCTGGACGCTTTCGACTAAACGACGAAAGCACAAAAGTCGTCCAGCCCCGGATGCCCGTGGCAAGGACGCGCCGGCCGCTTCTTCCCATCCGTCCCCAGCGGAGGCTTCCGCACGCCCCGTCATCCCGGCGAAAGCCGGTACCCCAGGGCGAAAAGGCGCGGCGGGTCTCCCCGAGATCCCGGCTTCCGCCGGGATGACGCGCCCAGCGCAAGAAGCCCGGACTCCGGTCCACTTCGTCCACTTCGTCCGATATCGGTCAGTCCAACAGGGTTAACCGTCTTCTAACATCCTCCCGCTAGAGCGGCTCCGACATCACGGGGCGCGCTTTGAAATGCTGAACAGGTCTTTGCTGAGCCTTCCGATGCTTCTGCTCGGAGCCTCCTGCGTTCCGCCCGTCGCGGCGGGGCAGGGGATCGCCTCGCCCGGAGCGGTGGCCTTGGCCCGGGCCGCCGCCGCGACCGTGCCCCTTCCGCCCGCCGAAGCCATCGCGCCCGGCCAGGCCGCCGAGCCCTTCGTCGTCGGCGACCGGAGCGGCCGCGATGTCGCCGCCTCCCTTCAATGCCTCACCGCCGCCGTCTATTACGAGGCGCGCTCGGAAAGCATGGAAGGCCAGCGCGCGGTCGCACAGGTGGTCCTCAACCGGGCTCGCCATCCCGCCTTCCCGAGAAGCATCTGCGGAGTCGTCTACCAGGGCTCGAAGCGCCGCACCGGCTGCCAGTTCAGCTTCACCTGCGACGGCTCGCTTCGCGCCCGGCGCGATCCCGAGGCCTGGGCCCGTGCTCGGCGGATCGCCGGCGCCGCGCTCGCCGGGAGCGTCTACGGCCCCGTCGGCCACGCCACCCATTATCACGCCTCCTACGTCCAGCCCTGGTGGGCGGCATCGCTTCACCGCGCGGTCAGCGTCGGCTCCCACATCTTCTATCGCTGGCGCGGCGACTGGGGCGATCCGAAATCCTTCCGGCGGCCCTCTCTCGTGGCGGAGACGGCGGAGAGTCCCGAGCCGGTCGACTGGCCGGCGGTGCGGACCGCGGAGCGTCCCGATCCGGTCGAGACCGAAAGGGCCTTCGGGGTCACGGTCCGCCGCGGAGGCCCGCCGCCCCGCTTCCTGGCCTCTGTCGAGGAGCCGACTCAGCCCGAGCCGATGGCAAGCGCCGGCGGGGTCAGGGTCCATGTCGGACTTCCCGATTTCGTCCAGGCCGAGCCTGCCGGAGCAAGCGAGCCCGTGGCCTCGGTCCCGGCCAATTGAGGCGCTAGCGCACCCTCTTCACATAGACCCGCCCGTCCTCGCGCCGCTCCGTGGCGAAATTGGGCACAGCGTCGATCAGCTCGGCCAGGCCGGCATAGCCGTAGCTCCGGGCGTCGAACGAGGAGCGGTTGCCGGCGCGCTGGCCGACCTCGGAGAGGCTGGCATAGCCGCGCCCGTCCCGCTTCGAGGCCCGGAACGCGGCTCCGAGCAGCTTGACCAGCTCTTCGTCGACCTTGCGCTTGGGCGGGGGAGGGGCCGCTTCCGGGGCCGCCTCATGCTCCTCGCCCTGGGCAAGCGCCCCGACGTCGATGAATCGGCTGCAGGCCTGCTGGAAGGAGACCGGAGCGCGCGAAGTCCCGAAGCCGTAGACCGGGACTCCGTCCTGCCGAATCCGCATCGCCAGCGGCATGAAGTCCGAATCGCTCGACATGATCCCGAAGCCGTCGACCCGCCCGCCGAACAGAAGGTCCATGGCGTCGATCGTCATCTTCATGTCGGTGGCGTTCTTGCCCTTGGTGATGTCGAACTGCTGGTGGGGCTCGATGGCGTGGCGGTGGGTCATCTCGGCCCAGCCCTTGAGCGCCGACTTGCTCCAATTGCCGTAGGCCCGGCGGATGTTCACCGTCCCGAGCTCGGCGAGGACGGTCAGGACCGCGTCGAGATGGTCTGACGAGGCGTTGTCGGCGTCGATCAGCAACGCGATATTGCCGGCCTGGTGGGTGTCGGCCATGTCAGCGCCGCCCGCCGGAATCGAGCCGGGCATCGAGGCTCCACGGCCCCGGGCCGGCCGCCGCGATGTAGAGGAACACGAAGCAGTAGAGGATCGCTGCGTCCCCACCGTTAAGGGCGGGGAAGAAGCCGCCCGGCGCGTGGAACATCCAATAGGCGACCGCCATCTCGCCGGCCAGGATGAAGGCGACCGGGCGGCTGAACAGGCCGATCAGGAGCAGGGCGCCGCCGACCAGCTCGAGCAGCCCTCCGAACCACATGAAGGAGAGGGGCGGGGGCTGCGACATCCCTTCGGGCATCGGCGGGAAGCCGAGCAGCTTCTGGGTGCCGTGCTCCATGAAGATGATCGCCGACACTATCCGAAGGACACTGAGGAGGCGCGGCGCCCAGGCCGTCGGCAGTCCCAGATCGCGCATCGACATTCCTCCATCCAAACCGAAGTTGGAGCGCCTAACATCCCCGCTCGTCGCGCGAAAGCGGCGACTGGCAAGCCTTTGAGCGAGCGCGATTAATTCGCCACTGGCGCTTTCGCGCATTCTACGGCAGAAAGCGGTCGCCCATGCCCGGTCTCCGAAGCCTCTACGACGTCCTCAACGTCGCTCCCGAAGCGGAGCCGATCGTCGTTGAGGCCGCCTACAAGGCGCTGATCAAGAAATATCATCCCGACCATTCCGTCGGCGCGCCCGTCCCGAAGGACGCGACCGCGATCAACGAAGCCTTCGCGGTCCTCAAGGATCCGGCGAAAAGAGCGGATTACGACCACCGGCTGTGGGCCAAGCAGCAGGCGATTCGGGCTGCCGAGGCGCAAATAGCCAGCGCCGGACGGCCGCCGCGCTTCGTGGCGGTCAGCGGCTGGCTGATCGCCGGACTGCTCGCCGCCGCGCTTGCCGCCGTCGCCATGGGGAACAGCGTCGTCCCGCCGCGACTGAGTGCGATCGCCGAGGCCGCTCAAATCCAGGATTCGGAAGCGCCCGCCCGAGCCGCCGCGCTGAAGGCCGCAGAGGCGGAAGCCGCCCAGGACCGGCTGGCGATTCCCTCCTCGGCGGCCGTGATCGCCCGGGTCAGGGCGGAGGAGGGGGTCCGTCCAGTCTCGATCCGCTCTTCAAGGGCCGCGCGGGCCAGGTCCGGCGCCTCGCGAGCCCGCAAGGCCCGTCCGGCCGCCCGCGCCCGGACCGAGCCTCGCAGGGAAACCGAGTTCCTCGAGCGCCAGGGCTATATCTACTGACCTGGTCCTCCCCAGCGCGAAGCGGTGGGGAGGGGGACCATGCGAAGCATGGTGGAGGGGTAACTGCGCCGGTTAGGGCGGCTCTGAACTCGATCCTCCAAGGCTGCGGCCATTACCCCTCCACCACCCTTCGGGTGGTCCCCCTCCCCATCTTGCGATGGGGAGGACGAAAGCTCATTTCCGGCAGGGCACCGCACAGGGCTTCTGCGGCTCGCCCCGGTCCCGCCGCCGGACCCGGTCCTCGCCCGCCGCGCGCTCGACCTGTTCCTTGAGCCCGGTCTTTTCCTTCCTGTAGCCTTTCGCTTCCAGGCAATCGTAGGCGTTGAGCAAAGCCGCGACCGGATCCATCCAATATTTGCGATTTGCTTCGCTCGTGCAGGCTTCGACGTCGACCTGCTGCTCCGCCAGAGTCTTGGTCGGGTGCGAGACCTGCGCCGTGCAGGCGGCGAGGAGGAGCGGCAAGGCGAAGAGCACGACCTTCATCCCCGCCTTCTTGCATTGGAAGCCAAGGATCGCAACTTTGGAGGCATGAACCGCGCCGCCGCGGCCTTTGCCGCCCTCCTTCTCCTTGCCGCGTGCAACGCGTCTCGGCCGCCATGGGCGGACGGGCGGATGGTCACCGAGGAACGGCCCGAGCGCGGCGAAGAGCAGGACCTTTCTAGGCTCGAGGCCCGCCTGCTCGCCATCCACAATCGAGAGCGCGCTACCGTTGGAGCTCGACCGCTGGTCTGGGATCCGGGCCTCGCCTCGGCCGCAGCTTCCTACGGTCCGGCGCTCGAGCGGCTCGGCAAGCTTGCCCATGCGCCGGCGAACACGCGCCACGGGCTGGGCGAGAATCTGTGGATGGGGACCCGCGACGCCTATGAGCTGGAGGAGATGGCGGAAGGCTGGGCGGCCGAGAAGAGCCTGTTCCGCCCCGGCTTCTTCCCGGCCGTGAGCCGGAGCGGCAACTGGAGCGACGTCGCCCATTATACCCAGATGATCTGGAAGGGGACGGCCCGGGTCGGCTGCGCCGTCCGCAAGGGCCGCAAATGGGATTTCCTGATCTGCCGCTATTCGCCCCAGGGCAATGTGGTCGGGCAAAGGGTGCCTTAGTCTCTTGCCTCCCCATGCGCAGAATGGGGAGGGGGACCACCCGAAGGGTGGTGGAGGGGTAATTGCGCGGGCCCCGCCGTCTTGAACCGCAACCTCAGACTCTACGGCCGCTACCCCTCCACCATGCTTCGCATGGTCGCCCTCCCCACCGCTTCGCGGCAGGGAGGACTAGGCGAGGCTCGCCACCTTGCCTATCAAGCTACAACAAAAGAAGGGGCCGCTTCATGAACCTGTTCGCGCGCAAGGCCGTGATCGCCGACGAGGACATGGCGCCGGAGCACCGGCTCCACCGAAGCCTCGGCTGGCCGCATCTGATCGCGCTCGGGGTGGGTGCGATCGTCGGCACCGGAATCCTCACTCTCATCGGGGTCGGCGCCGCCAAGGCGGGGCCGGCTGTCATCCTCTCCTTCGCCATTGCAGGCCTGATCTGCGCCTGCGCCGCCCTCGCTTACGCCGAGATGGCGACGATGATCCCGGCGTCGGGCAGCGCCTATACCTATTCCTACGTGGTCATCGGCGAGCTGGTCGCCTGGATCATCGGCTGGAGCCTCATCCTCGAATATTCGCTGGTCGTGAGCGCCGTCGCGGTCGGGTGGTCGGGATATGCGGCCCCCCTGCTTCAGGAGGCCTTCGGCTATCCCCTCGCGCTCGCGCAGGGGCCGGGCTTCGAAGGGGGCATCGTCAACCTGCCGGCAATCTTCATCATCGCCGTGGTCGCCGCCCTGCTCATCTACGGAACCAAGGAGAGCGCGACGATCAACGCCTTGCTCGTCCTCGTTAAAATCGTCGCTCTGATCGTCTTCGTGGCGGTGGCGCTCCCTTATTTCAACGGAGCCAATTTCGAGCCCTTCATGCCCCACGGCTTTCCCAAGACCGGCGCTCCCGGGGCCGAAGTGGGCGTGATGGCCGCGGCCGCAATCATCTTCTTCGCCTTTTACGGATTCGACGCAATCGCCACCGCGGCCGAGGAAGCCAAGGATCCCGGCCGCGATCTTTCGATCGGGATCGTCGGCTCGATGCTGGTCTGCGTCGTCATCTACATGGCGGTGGCCGCCGCGGCGATCGGAGCGCTCGCTTATACCCGCTTCGCCGACAGCCCGGAGCCGCTTGCGCTCATCCTTCGCGAGCTCGACCAGCCCTGGGCGGCCCGGTACCTGGCCGCCTCGGCGGTGATCGCGCTTCCGACCGTGATCCTCGCCTTCTTCTACGGGCAGAGCCGGATTTTCTTCGTCATGGCCCGGGACGGCCTCCTGCCGCGAAGCCTCGCCAGGGTTTCCGGGCGCGGATCGCCGGTGCGGATCACCTTGTTCACGGCCATCGTGGTTGCGGCTTTGGCCGGGGTCGTCCCGCTCGACGAGCTTGCGGCCCTCGCCAATGCCGGCACCCTGACCGCCTTCATCGCCGTTTGCCTGTGCATGCTGATCATGCGTCGGCGCGAGCCGAATGCGAAGCGCAGGTTCAGCACGCCTCTGCCCTGGGTGGTCGGCGTGGGCGGGATCCTCGGCTGTCTCTACCTTCTCTACAGCCTGCCCTGGACGACCCAGCGCTACTTCCTGATCGCGCATGCCGTTGGGCTGCTCATCTACTTCGCCTACGGGGCGAGGCGGAGCGTGGCGGCGCAAGGCCAATAAGGGCGCCGTCATTGCGAGGAGCGAAGCGACGAAGCAATCCAGCGGCGTCCGAGGCCAGCACTGGATTGCTTCGCTTCGCTCGCAATGACGGTCTCAGGCCGGAGCGAATTCCCCGCTGGCCTCGTCGAGCAGGTGCAGAACCCCGTCCGAGATTGCGAAATAGGCGCCGTGAAGCTTCAGCCGCCCGTCCGACTCGCGCTCGCGAACCCAGGGAAAGGTGCGCAGATTGGTGAGGCTGACCCGGACCCCCTCCAGCTCCATCGCCCGGAAATCCTCGCCATGCTCAGCCCTGACCTTGTCGCGCGCGTCCCGCAGAAGCTCGATCCAGTCGGCGATGAAATGGCCTTCGCCATGGGCGGCGTCGTCGAACTGGCCGGTCAAAGCCGCGGCGCAGCCTCCGCAAAAGCCGTGGCCCATCACCACCACCTCCTCGACCTCGAGCTGGGTGACCGCGAATTCGAGCGCCGCCGAGACCCCGT
The DNA here is from genome assembly GCA_036386845.1 of Allosphingosinicella sp. GTDB lineage: Bacteria > Pseudomonadota > Alphaproteobacteria > Sphingomonadales > Sphingomonadaceae > Allosphingosinicella. The sequence continues at coordinate 12,627 of DASVUW010000416.1, forward strand.
GATGGCCGCCGGTGGTTTCGTAAGGCGGAACGAGCGCGGCGACGTTGCGGACGACGAACATCTCGCCGGGCCCGGAGTCGAAGATCTGAGTGGGATCGACCCGGCTGTCGGAGCAGGCGATCACCATCACCCGCGGGCTCTGCCCCTCCGCCAGCTGCGACCACCGCGCTCGCTCGCGCGCCCAGTCGGCTTCGCGAAAGCGACGGTATCCGTCGATGAGCTTCATGATTCCGGACAAGCTGCTGGTCCTCCAAAACCGTTCGGGCCGAGCTGTGGAAGCCCTTCCTTTTCCCGGGTCGCCCTAAGAGAAGGAAAGCCCTTCGACAAGCTCAGGGCCAACGGGGGAGGGGCCCACCGCCCGGAGGTAGCGCAGCACTTGCGATGGCGCTAAGCAGGTCCCGATTTCCGGGAGCGTTCCATGGCCGCTGCGAAGTTCGCCAAGAAGAATGATTCGATCGAGATCCGGCTTCCGGACGAGACGAAGGCGGCCTTCAGGGAAAAGTGCAGGAGGGAAGGGCGCACGGCCAGCGAGGCCGTTCGGACCTTCATCGATGAACAGCTCGATCCCCGAGGAACCGTTCGCCGGCGGCGCCGGTCGCTCTGGCGGATCGCCGCGGCGCTGGCCGCCGGGGCCGCTATGGGCGGAGGCCTCGCCGCGCCGTCCATCGCCGCTTCCGCGGACAGCAGCCGGTCGGCATTCCAGGCCCTGGACCGCGATTCGGACGGCGCGCTAAGCTATGAGGAGTTTCGGTCCCGCTAGAGGAGCCGAGCCGGTTCGATCCGGTTGCCGGGACACGTTTTCAGCCTGTCCGGACACGACATTGCTGGCGCCCGGCCGGGCAAACGGCTTTCCCGGTGCCATGACCGACAACCTCGAAACGCCGCCGCGGACCAATTGGGCCGCCGAAATGCGCACCTGGGCGGGCTTGCTCCTGCTCGTGCTCGGAATCCACAGCCTGGTCGCCAAGCCCTTCTACATCCCATCCGAATCGATGATGCCGGGGCTACTGGCCGGCGACCATCTCCTGGTCAGCAAATATCCCTATGGCTGGTCCTACGCGTCGCCGAGCTTTCACCTTCTGCCGTTCATCCAGGGCCGGCTGTTCGGGCGGATGCCCGAACGCGGCGACGTCGTGATAGTATCAAGGCCTGGGTCGGCAAGCAGGGACGATCTCATCAAGCGAGTCGTGGGCCTGCCCGGCGATATTGTGCAAATGGTGGGCGGCCGCCTTTGGCTCAATGGCGAGCCCATTCCTACCCTGGACCTGGGTTACCGCCGCTTTCCAGCCGACTCGAACCTGCATTGCTCCGCGAACGATCCACAGCCAGGCGCGCGAAGCGATCGAGGCCACGCCTCTTGCGAATTCCATGTCGTGAAGGAAACCTTGCCGGGAGGACGCTCCTACGAGGTCATCGACCTCCATCGGAGCCGTCAGGATGACACGGCGCCGTACAGGGTTCCCGCCGGCCATGTCTTCCTGCTTGGGGACAATCGCGACAATAGTGCCGACAGCCGGTTTTCCCTGGAGTCGCAGGGACTGGGCGGAGCCGTTCCGGTTGAGGCCATCGGTGGAAGGGCCGAGTTCATTACCTTCTCGCTCAAGGGCGAGGCGACCTGGAATCCTATGACCTGGTTCTCGAATTTTCGAGCTGGCCGCTCGGGCGTTTCGCTTCGGCCCCAAGGGTGACAGGCGGGCTTGTTGTTAAGAGCGGCGAGCATCGCTATCTGGCCCCCATGAGCGAAGCCGACCCGATCCTTTCCCCGCTGCCGGCGCCGAAACAGCGCAAGCCCGACTGGATCCGAGTCAAGGCGCCGACCAGCACCGGTTTCGCCGAGACGAAGCGGCTGATGCGAAGCCTCAACCTCGCCACCGTCTGCGAGGAGGCGGCCTGCCCCAATATCGGCGAGTGCTGGACCAAGAAGCACGCGACCGTGATGATCCTCGGCGATACCTGCACCCGCGCCTGCGCCTTCTGCAACGTCAAGACGGGGATGCCGCGGGCCGTCGATCCGCTCGAGCCGGAGCATGTCGCGACCGCGGCGGCCGAGCTCGGCCTCACCCATATCGTCGTCACCTCGGTGGACCGCGACGATCTTCCGGACGGCGGAGCGAAGCAGTTCGTCCGGGTGATCGAGGCTTTGCGGCGCACCACGCCTTCGACCACCATCGAGATCCTGACTCCCGATTTCCGCAACAAGCCGGAGAGCGCGGTCGAGGCGATCGTCGCCGCGCGCCCCGACGTCTACAATCACAATCTCGAGACGGTGCCGCGCCTCTACCCAACCATCCGCCCGGGGGCCCGCTATTACGCCTCGCTTCGGCTGCTCGAAAGCGTCAAGCGGCAGGACCCGACCATCTTCACCAAGTCGGGCGTCATGGTCGGCCTCGGCGAGCAGCGCCTCGAAGTCCACCAGGTGATGGACGACATGCGCTCGGCCGACGTCGATTTCCTGACCATGGG
>DASVUW010000417.1:0-3015 GCA_036386845.1 Allosphingosinicella sp.
CGATCCCCTCCCCTGAAGGGGAGGGGAAGTTTTACAGCATTCCCAGTTCAAGCTTGGCCTCGTCGCTCATCTTCTGCGGGTCCCAGGGCGGATCCCAGACCAGCTCGACCTCGGCATGGCCGACCCCGGGGACCGAGCCCACTCGAAGCTCGACCTCCCCGGGCATGGATTCGGCGACGGGACAATTGGGCGTGGTCAGGGTCATCTTGACGAAGGCGTGGTTCTCGGGGGTGATCTCGACGTCGTAGATGAGTCCGAGATCGTAGATGTTGACCGGGATTTCGGGGTCGTAAATGTCCTTCAAAGCTTCGATGACGGCTTCGTAGAGGTCGCCGCGGGCGGGCTCGGCGGGCTTCTGCTGCGCCAGGAATCCTTCGAGATAGTCGCGCTTGCGCTCGAACGTCTTGGCGACATCGGAGACGCGCGCCTTGGGCGGCGGTTCGACCGCGTCCACCTCCTCGACCTCGATCCTGCGCTCTTCGTTCACCCGAAAATCCTTCTCACCCGTTCCAGCCCGCGCACCAAAGCGGCGATGTCGCGGGGGCCATTGTACACCCCGAAGCTCGCCCGAGCCGTCGAATCGACCCCGAGATGGGCCATCAGCGGCTGGGCGCAATGATGGCCGGCGCGGATCGCCACCCGGCTCTCGTCCAATATGGTGCCGATGTCGTGCGGATGCACCCCTTCCATTGCGAAGCTGACGATCCCGGCGGAATCGTCCGGCCCGAGCAGCCGGAGGCTGTTCACCGACGACAGGGCCTCCCGGGCCTCGCGCACCAGAGCCCTTTCATGAGCGCCGATCGCTTCGGCGCCGATTCGCTCGACATAGCCGACCGCCGCCTCGAGCCCGAGGACTCCGACGATATGGGGCGTCCCGGCCTCGAAGCGGGCCGGCGGCGGAGCGAAGGTGGTGCCCTGGAAGCTCACCTTGTCGATCATCGCGCCTCCGCCCTGCCAGGGCGGCATGGCGGCGAGGAGCTCGGTGCGGCCCCACAGGACACCGATTCCGGTCGGGCCGTAGAGCTTGTGGCCGGAGAAGACGTAGAAATCGCAGCCGAGCGCGGCGACGTCGACCGGCATCCGGGGAACGGCCTGGCAGCCGTCGAGGAGGAGCAGGGCGCCGACGGAATGGGCGAGGCCCGCGGCGCGCCGGGCGTCGAGGACGGAGCCGAGCACGTTCGACACGTGGGCGAGGGCGACGATCCTGTGCCGCTCGGTGAGCATCCCTGCCATGGCGTCGAGGTCGATTCGCCCATCCTCCGTGAGCGGAGCGACGTCGATCTCCGCACCGGTACGCTGAGCGATCAGCTGCCAGGGGACGATGTTCGAATGATGCTCGAGCATGGAGAGCATGATCCGGTCGCCGGGCTTCAGGTTCGAGCCGCCCCAGCTCTGGGCGACCAAGTTGATCCCTTCGGTGGCGCCTCGGACGAAGACGATCTCGTTTGGGGAAGGCGCTCCGATGAAGGCCGCCACCCGCCGACGCGCCGCTTCGAAGGCGAGGGTCATCTCGGACGAGCGTTGGTAGACTCCGCGGTGGACGGTCGCATAGGTTTCCGAATAGCCGCGCTCGATCGCCTCGATCACCGCCCGCGGCTTCTGGGCCGTCGCCGCGGTGTCGAGATAGGACCAGCCCTCGGGGATCCCCGGGAAGTCGGCGACATGGTCGAGGGGGCGAGTGGATACGGCGACGTCCATTATCTCCCCTCCCCTTCAGGGAAGGGGCCGGGGGTGGGGGTTGTCGGTGAGCCGGCGCCGGTGACATCCCCCACCCCAACCCCTCCCCTGAAGGGGAGGGGCATTTCGCTTCCCGTGAACCATGCTTCCGCATCCTTGTGCAAAGCCTCGCGCACGGCCTCCTCGCCGGCGCGGTCGAGCGCGTCGGCGACGAAGGCCCGGGTGAGCAGGGCCTTGGCCTCCGCTTCGGGCACGCCTCGGCTCGCCATGTAGAAGAGGGCGTCGCGGTCGAGCTCGCCGACCGTCGCGCCATGGGCGCATTTGACGTCGTCGGCGAAGATTTCGAGCTCGGGCTTGGCGTTGATGGTGGCGGAGCGCGAGAGGAGCAGGCCCTTCAGCGACTGCTCGCCGTCCGTCTTCTGGGCATGGCGGGCGACTTCGACGCGGGCTGCGACGGAGCATATCGCCCGGTCGTCCGCGACCGAGCGCCAGACCTGGCGGCTGCTGCCCAGAGGCTGCTCGTGCCGGATCACCAGATTGGCGTCATGACGCTGCCGTCCGCGGGCCAGCAGGGCGCCCCCCGCCTCGGCGTAGGCGCCTTCGCCGGCGAGGATCAGCTCCCCGTCGAGCCGCGTATCCGCGCCGCCGGCCCCGAGGGTGGTGACGGTGAGGCTTGCGCCTTCGCCCACGCTTGCCCGGTCTGTGAAGCTCGCGAACCCGCCCTCCGCCAGCGAGCGACGCGCCAGCATCAGGCGCGCGCCCTTGACGAGCCTGATCGCGGTCAACCGGTTGGACCAGCCTTCGCCGATATAGGTTTCGACCACCGAGGCCTGGGCGTTCACGTCCAGCTCGATCTGAGCGGGCAGATGGCTGGCGCCGCCAGTCGAGACGTGGACGATCTGGACTAGGCCGGGAGGCGCATCGTCGCGGCCGAGCCGAAGCGCCCAGCCCTCGCGGCCGACGAGCCGGGCGAGCGGGTGGTCCCCGCCGTTGGCTTCGACGGCGCCGATCGCGACCGGGCCCGGATCGCTTCGGCTTGTGTCGAGGACCCCGTCGACGAAGATCAGCCGGGGGCCGGGGCATTCCACCCAGGGAAGTTCACGAAGTTCATAGGGTTCGAGGCTCTTTGCGCGAACTTCGGCCAGCGCCGGCAAGGCCGAGAGGTCGCTCCAGCGCCAGCCTTCGGTTTTCGGCGAAGGGAGGTCGAGCATCAATGCTCCTCCCCGGAACGGGGAGGGGGACCGCGACGCGAAGCGGCGTGGTGGAGGGGGCCCAGCGTCGGCCCGGTGTGGAGGCGGGCCCCCTCCACCATGCTGCGCATGGTCCCCCTCCCCGTGC
>DASVUW010000418.1:0-3622 GCA_036386845.1 Allosphingosinicella sp.
CATGGTCCCCCTCCCCATGCATTCGCATGGGGAGGACTATTCCCTCCCCTCCCCGCCCGCTACACCTTCCCGAATGTCGCAAGCCACACGAATCCTCGCCGCGCTCGCCGCCGGGCTATTGCTCGGAATCCTCACCGCCGACTTCGCCTGGGCGCCGAGGGCCGCCGAGCTGGTCGAGCCGGTCGGACAGATCTGGCTCCGCGGGCTGACGATGACGATCGTCCCGCTGGTGGTGGCTCTGCTCGTCACCGGGATCGCCGAAAGCGCCGCGGCCGCGCGGGGAAGCAAGGTCGCGGGCCGCTCCTTCGTTCTGATGGTCGTCATCCTCTGGCTGTCCGCCATCTTCGCGGCCTTCTTCGTTCCGCTGATGCTTCATCTGTTCCCGATGGGCGCCAAGGCGGCCGGAGCGCTAAGCTCGGCCCTCACCACGGCCAAGCCCGTCGAGACCGTCCCGGGCTTCGGCGATTTCCTAAGGTCGATCGTGCCCGCCAACCCGGTCGCGGCGGCGGCCGGGGACCAGATCCTTCCGCTCGTCGTCTTCGCCACCGTCTTCGCCTTCGCGTTGACCCGGATTCCCGCAGACGGGCGCGCCCGGGTGGTGGACCTCTTCCGGGCGATCGCCGATGCGATGATCGTCATCGTCAACTGGGTGCTCTGGCTCGGGCCGATCGGGGTCTTCGCGCTCGCCTATGTCGTCGGGGTCCGAGCCGGCGACGAGGCCTTCGCCGCGCTTCTCCATTATATCGCTATCGTCTCCTCGGTCGGAATCGTCATCCTGGCGCTGGCCTATCCGCTGGCGACGCTGGGCGCTGGAATCCCGCTCCTCCGGTTCGCCAGGGACGTGGCCCCGGCCCAGGCGGTCGGCTTCAGCACCCAGTCGTCGCTCGCAAGCCTGCCCGCCATGCTCAAATCCTCGGAGCGGCTCGGAGTCCCGGTCTCGGCCTCCGGAGTGACCCTTCCCCTCGCCGTCGCCTTGTTCCGGGCGACCGGGCCGGGGATGAACATGGCCGTCGTCCTCTACATCGCCCACTGGTACGGGATGAGCCTCAGCCCCGCTCAGATCGCGATGGGGGTGGTCGTCGCGGCCATCACCACCTTCAGCGCGATCAGCCTCCCGGGCCAGGTGAGCTTCGTCACCAACACCGCGCCCATCGCGCTTGCCATGGGAGTCCCGCTCGAGCCGCTCGCGCTGCTCATCGCGGTCGAGACCGTCCCCGACCTTTTCCGGACCGTGGGCAACGTCACGATGGACGTTTCCGTCGCCGCCACGGTCGCCCGCCGAAGCGGATTCGACGAGGCCGGGATGAACGAGGAGGACCGCCTGCTCCAGGAGGGCGAGGCGAAAAGCGCGGACTGAGCAACCGATGCGCGGAGCGCGGGTTGTGCGCGCATGCCCGATCCCACCGTCACGCCGCCCCAGCCGGCCAGCCTCAACAGCGCGCTCGAACGCAACATAGCCGCGCTGGAGCGCCGCCGCCGCGAGGATGCGGCACGTGCCTCGCTGGAAGAGCGGATCGCCGAGGCGATCACGCGCTTCACCGGCTCGATGCTCTTCGTCTACCTGAACCTCATCCTGGTCGGCCTCTGGGTCTCGATCAATCTCGGTTGGATACCGGTCGTCCCGCCGTTCGACCCCGAGTTCATCATCCTTGCGATGATCGCCTCGGTCGCCGCAATCTTCCTGTCGACCTTCGTTCTCATCGCGCAGAACCGGATGGCGAGAACCGCCGACCGCCGCGCCGAGCTCGATCTCCAGATCAGCCTGCTCGCCGAGCATGAGGTGACCCGGATCGTCACCCTCGTCTCGGCCATCGCCGACAGGCTGGGCCTCGAACCCGGCAAGGATGTGGAAGAGCTGAAGCGCGACGTCGCGCCGGAAGCCGTGCTCGACGCGATCGACTCGACGGAGCGCAAGCCTCGAGGGGAGCTCGCCGAGTAAGACCAGCCTCTCGTCATCCCGGCGAAAGCCGGGATCTCGGGGATACCCGCCGAGACTTCTCGTCCTGAGGTCCCGGCTTTCGCCGGGATGACGGCAAGCTACCGGGTCAGAGCCGTTATCGGCGAGACCTCCGGCGCGTGAATCCAGGTGATTGCCAGCCACAGCGCCAGCCCGATCAGTACCGCAGGCCAGGCCTCGCGAAGCCCGCTCCATTTCGCCCGCCCGGCCAGCAGGGCCCCGAACGGAACGAACGACGTCCGTTCCATCCAGGCCCGCCACGGGTCGCCGATCACGTTGAGCTTCTTGTGGTCCTGGCCGAGCGAGCCGACCAAAGCGAGGACCAGGATGCCGGTCGCGACGATCAGATTGGGCAAGGCGCCCCAAAGGGCGATGTGCACGAGGGCCCAGAGGATGAAGGCCATGTTCATCGGGTGACGGGTGATCGCGAACACGCCGGTGGCCGCCCTTGTCGCCTTGGGCTTCGCGCCCGAGCGCGGAAAGGCCGGATTGCCGAAGAACGACCCGGCCAGAAGGATGCAGGCGAGAAGCATCGCCCCCGCCGCGACCGGGTTGAACCAGTCCGGGCTCACCCAAAGGAAATAGCTGTTCTCGGCCGCGCGGTAGGCGAGGATCATCCAGCCCAGACTGACGAACGAGACCGCCGAATAGAGGACCGCAAACCACTGGTCCCCGAGGTTCTGGACCAGCCGAGTCCGGAGGGGATGCGACATGGCAAGGTGAGTGCCGACGAAAGCCAGCGTCGCCAAGGCGAGGCTGACCGTGGCGATCACCTTTCGTAGGCCTTGGGAAGATCGCCTTCGGTCGCCGTGCGGTAGCGGTCGCGAAGCTTGGTCTGGTGGTTGTCGAGCGGCTGCCGGACCCCGTCGATCAGGACGATCTCGGCGGCGCTGCCATTTTCCAGCGGATCTCCGGACCAGACGACCACGTCGGCCCGCCGTCCCGGCCGAAGCGAGCCGAGCTCGCCGCCCATGCCGACGGCCTCGGCCGGCCCGGAGGTGATCGTCGCCAGAGCCTCGCCCCAGCTCAGCCCGGACGCTCCCGGTACCCGTCCCACCGCCACCAGATTGCCCGCCTGCTGACGGGCCAGCCGAACCTGCCGGGCCTCGTCGTCGTTGATCATCCCGAGCGCGACCGGAATTCCGGCCGCCCGCATCCGGGCGACGTTGGACTGGGTCGCGGCCAGCTGCTCGAAGGTCGAGGGAAGATCGTTGAGGGCGTTGGCGATCACCGGCACCCGGGCGGCGGCGATCCGGTCGGCGATTGTCCAGCCTTCGGTGGCGCCTACCAGCACCAGCCTCAGCCTGGGGAATTCCTTCTTGAGCGCAAGGACCTGGAGGATGTCGCTGGCCCGCTCGACATGGACGAGGAGCAGCTGCCGGCCCTGAAGCACCGGCACCAGCGCAGCGGCGTCGAAGCGGGTCAGGAGCACGTCCTCGCTCCGTCGGCCCCCGAGCGCCCGGGACTCATTGGGGTCGCGAATGATCGGCTGTTCGCGCTCGTCGGGCTCACCGCTCTGGCCAGCAGCGATCGGCGGCGCCGAGCGGCCCAGCTCGGCGGCCTCGCGAAGCGCGTTGCGGAACAGCACATGTGCCGATGCGCGGGACCCGCCTGCCCTGGCAGCGCCGGTCTCGCCGAGCTCGACGAACTGGAAGCGCCGCGCCG
>DASVUW010000419.1:0-15744 GCA_036386845.1 Allosphingosinicella sp.
GTCGCCGGCCAGCTCGGCGAACCGGGCGCCCGCGCGGGCCGAATGGATCATCGCCACCGCCGGTCCCTCGAACCGCTCCCGCGCCACCGGCTCGGCCGAATAGACGATGAGCCGCTCGATCTCCACGCCCTCCGCGATGACGGCGAGATGGTCGCGGCCGCAGGGATGAATCGCCCTTTTCATCCCCGCCGCCGCAATCATCGCCGCGGCCGCCGCGCCGTCCCAGGGCCCGGTCCGGACGTCGCCGAACCCCGCCGCCCGGGCCGCCGCCGCCGTGCTCTCGCCCACCGCGAAGCAGGGCAGGGCGGTGAGGCCCGCCGGCGCATGCCGGGCCCCGTTGGCGCTGGTCAGGAGCACCGCCTCGAACCGCCCGGCCTCGACCGGCGGCCCGGTCCGGCCCGTGATTGCGAACAGAGGCGCGACGATCGGCTCGAGGCCCATTGCCCGAGCCCGCGCCGCCGTCTCGGACGCGCCCGGCTCCGGCCGCAGGATGAGCAGGGTCACGGCTCGAACAGCGCCCGAAGCCTCGGCCCCGCCCGGGCCAGCAACTCGCGGGCAAGCTCGAGCGGAGCGTCGAGGTCCCCGCTCGGGAACTGCCGGTCGCAACGCTCCGACTCGGCCCCGTCCTCGGTCAGGATCTCGGCGCGCAGCCGGATCTCGTCGCCCTCCAGGGTCGCGAGAGCGGCGACGGGCGAGCGGCAGCTTCCCCCAAGTCCCTCGAGCAGCCGCCGCTCGGCGGCGACGCAGGCGTGCGTGGGGCGGTGGTCGATCGCCGCGATCAGGGCCCGGACCCGCCGGTCGGAGCTCCTCACCTCCACCCCGATCGCCCCTTGCGCGGGCGCGGGAAGGAAGTCGTCCAGAAGCACCCCGCAGTCCGAGCGGCCCAGCCGGTCGAGCCCGGCCGCGGCGAGCAGCGTCGCGTCGACTTCGCCCATCTGGATCTTTCGAAGCCGGGTTTCGACATTGCCCCTGAAGGGAAGGATGACGAGGTCCGGCCGCCGCGCCAGCAATTGCGCCGCCCGGCGCGGCGACGAAGTCCCCACCCGGGCGCCTTGCGGCAGTGCGGCGAGGCTCGGCGCTCCGACAAGCCGGTCGCACACGTCCGCCCGCTCGAGCATCGCGGCCAGAGCGAGCTCTGGCGGCCTGATCGTCTCGACGTCCTTCATCGAATGGACGGCGAAGTCGATCCGCCCCTCGATAAGCGCCGAATCCAGCTCCTTGGTCCAGAGCCCCTTGCCGCCCATTTCGGAGATCGATCGGTCCCGAAGCTGGTCGCCGCTGGTCGCGATCGGCTCGATCTCGATCAGCTCGGGCCCCCAGCCATGGGCGTCGCGCAAGGCCGTCGCCACCAGCCGCGCCTGGACGAGCGCGAGCGGCGATCCGCGGGTTCCGAGGCGAAGGAGCGGCTGCATGCGCCGCTTGTGCTAGCGGGTGCGGGGGTGGCAGGGAAGCGGGCATGAGCCTCATCCTCGGCATCGAATCCTCCTGCGACGAGACGGCGGCGGCCCTGGTGACCTCCGATCGCCATATCCTGGCCCATTGCCTGGCCGGGCAGGAGAGCGCCCACAGCCCTTATGGCGGAGTCGTCCCGGAGATCGCCGCCCGGGCGCATGTCGAGATCCTGCCCGGGCTCATCGAGCAGGCCCTCGCCGAGAGCGGGGCCCGTCTTTCCGACCTGGATGCCATCGCCGCCACCGCGGGCCCCGGCCTGGTCGGCGGGGTGATGGTCGGCCTCGTCGCCGCCAAGGGCCTGGCGCTCGCCGCCGGCAAGCCGCTCGTCGCGGTCAACCACCTCGAAGGCCATGCTTTGTCCCCGATGCTGAGCGAGCCGGGACTCGCTTTCCCCTATCTCCTCCTCCTCGTCTCCGGCGGCCATTGCCAGTTGCTCCATGTCGAGGGCCTCGGCTGCTACCGCCGGCTCGCCACCACCATCGACGACGCCGCGGGCGAAGCCTTCGACAAGACCGCCAAGCTGCTCGGCCTCGGCTTCCCCGGCGGGCCGGCGGTCGAGCGGGCGGCGCTGGCGGGCGATCCCACGGCGGTTCCCCTGCCGCGCCCGCTGCTGGGTTCGGCAGAGCCGCATTTCTCCTTCGCCGGCCTCAAGAGCGCGGTGCTTCGAGCCCGGGACAGCGGCCGCTACGCCGCCGGCGACATCGCCGCGTCCTTCCAGCAGGCGGTCGTCGACTGCCTCGTCGACCGGACCCGCCGGGCGCTCGAGCAAGTGCCCGGAACGACCGCCCTGGTCGTCGCCGGCGGAGTGGCCGCCAATGAAAGCGTTCGCTCGGCGCTCACCCGGCTCGCCGAGGCGCATGGCCTCCCGTTCGTCGCTCCGCCGCTCTGGCTGTGCACCGACAATGCCGCGATGATCGCCTGGGCCGGAGCCCTCCGCTTCGAGGCCGGCCTCACCGACCCGCTCGACGCCCCGGCCCGCGCCCGCTGGCCGCTCGACCCGGACGCCGAAAAGGTCCGCGGCGCCGGAGTGAAGGCGTGAAGGTCGGAATCCTCGGCGGCGGCGCCTGGGGGACGGCGCTGGCGCAGGTCGCCGCGGGCGGCGGCGAGACCCTCTTGTGGGCGCTCGAGCCGGAAGTGGTCGAGACCGTCAACCGCGGCCACGAGAATCGCGTGTTCCTCGCCGGCGTCCCGCTCGATCCGGCGATCCGCGCCACCGGGGACCTCGAAGAGCTCGCGCGCTGCGACGCGATCCTCGTCGTCACGCCCGCGCAGCATATGCGCAAGGTGCTCGCCGCAATGGCTCAGCTCGATGTCCCGCTCATCCTGTGCGCAAAGGGCATGGAGGAGCCGACCATGGCCCTGATGCACGAAGTGGCGCGCGACGCCCAGCCGAAGGCGCCGATCGCCGTCCTGTCGGGCCCCACCTTCGCCCATGAGGTCGCCGCCGGCCTGCCCGCGGCGGTCACGCTCGCCGTGGAGGATTCCGATCTCGGCGAAAGGCTCCGCGCGCGAATCGCCCGTCCCTGGTTCCGTCCCTATCTCTCCGACGACGTCGCCGGCGCGGAGATCGGCGGAGCGGTCAAGAACGTGCTCGCCATCGCCTGCGGAGTGGTCGAGGGCCGCCGCCTCGGCCAGAATGCCCGCTCCGCGCTCATCTCCCGCGGTTTCGCCGAGATGACCCGCTTCGGCCTCGCCCGCGGCGCCCGCGCCGAGACCCTCGCCGGTCTCTCGGGCCTCGGCGACCTCGTCCTCACCTGCTCGTCGACGAGCTCGCGCAACTTCAGCCTCGGCAAGGGGCTGGGTGAAGGGCGCGAGGCGGCGGAGCTCCTCGCCGACCGGCGCACCGTCGCGGAAGGCGCCCATACCGCGCCGGTGCTGGCCAGGGCCGCGCGGCAAGCGGAGGTGGACATGCCGATCGTCGCCGCGGTCTGCGCGCTTCTGGCCGGGGAGGCGAGCGTCGACGAGGTGGTGGAGCGGCTGCTCTCCAGGCCGCTGCGGTCGGAGGGGGTCTGAAAGGGCAGCGGTGAACCGTCATCCCAGCGCAGGCTGGGATCCCAGCGAGTGAAAGGCGCCGGCGCTTTTCACCCCCTGGGGCCCCAGCCGTCGCTGGGGCGACGGAGGATTTCAAAAATCCCAGGCAATCCCCTTCTTCTCCCAGTCCCCGAAGCGGGTCGGCTCCTCGCCCTTGGGCCCGCCATGCTCCTCGCCGCCGCCGCCGGCGCCCGGCTCCGGCACCGGCGGGCTCGGCGACAGATAGGCCGGCGGCTTCACATGCCGGGGCCGCCGCCCGGCGCTGCCGATTGAAGATGGGTCGCTCATCCCCCACATTTCGGGTGACGGAGGCCAAGGCGCAAGGATGAACCATTTTCGGACCCTGATGATGCTGGCGGCGCTGACCGCCTTGTTCATGGGCCTCGGCTTCACCCTCGGCGGCCCGCGCGGCGCCGTCATCGCTCTCCTCGCCGCCGCCGGGATGAATCTCCTCACCTACTGGAACGCGGACCGGATCGTCCTTTCCATGCACAATGCGAAGGAGGTGACCGTCCGCGACTGCCCGCAATTCGTCGGAATCGTCCATGATCTGGCGGCCCGCGCCGGACTTCCCAACCCGCGTGTCTATCTCGTCGATTCGCCGCACCCCAATGCCTTCGCTACCGGCCGGAACCCGGCCCACGCCGCCGTCGCCGCGACCACCGGGCTGCTCGGCCTGCTCAGCAAGGAGGAAGTCGCCGCGGTGATGGCGCACGAGCTCGGCCACGTCCGCAACCGCGACACGCTCGTCATGACGATGACCGCGACCATCGCCGGCGCCATCTCGATGCTCGCCAATTTCGGCTTCTTCTTCCGGGGCGGCGACCGGGCCAACCCGCTGGCGATGATCGCCGCCGTCCTGCTCGCCCCGTTCGCCGCGATGCTCGTCCAGCTCGCCATCAGCCGAACCCGCGAATATGGCGCCGACCGCGCCGCCGCCGAGATTTGCGGGAATCCGCGGGCGCTGGCCTCGGCGCTCGCCAAGCTCCACCAGGGCGCGGCCCGGATTCCCAGCCCGGTCGCGATGCGCAACCCGGCCGCGGCGTCGCTCTACATCGTGCCCTCGGGCACGGGCCGAGACAGCCTCTTCTCGACCCACCCCGACACCGGCAACCGGATCGCCGCGCTCCAGGCGATGGCGGGCGAGTTCGCGCCGCCGCCGTCCCGCCGGCGAGCCGCCGCCGTGCCGGGGGCCCGGCGCTCCAGCGCGCTCGATCCCCACCGTCGGAAACTCTGAGCATGGCCGATTTCCTGGAGGACGCGGTTGGCGACACGGTCGGAGGGGCGATAGTCGAGCTTATCGGGAACATCTTTCACTGGACGGCCTGGGCGAGCGGCGTGGCCGCGGTGACCCTCCTGTCCCTGGGCCGCTTCCAGATCGAGCCGTGGAGCGAGGAGGAGGAGTGGCTTCCAGCCGAAGCCGGTCCTGTGCTCCGCACCTTCGGAGCCACTTTCATCGGCGGGGGGCTGTGGGCGATCGCGATCGCGGCCCTGGTTCGGGCTACTTTGCTCTAGATGGCGACTCGCGACTCCGAAGGCGCCGGGGTCCCGGCTCGCAGGGCCGCGCTGAGCCTGCTCGACGCAGTCCTCCGCAAGGGCCTGCCGCTCGAGGCCGCGCTCGACACGGCCGCTCGAGGGCTGGCCGCCAACGACCGCGGCCTCGCCCACGCCATCGCCGCCGAAGCCCTTCGCCGACTCGGCGACCTCGACGCCCTGATCGACGGCGCCACCCGCAACCGTCTCCCCGACGACGCCAAGGCCCGCTTCGTCCTTCGGATCGCGCTGGTCCAGGCGCTTGCCCTGGACACGCCGCCCCATGCGGCGATCTCGACCGTGCTGCCCCTGGTCGACGGCGGACCGCGCAAGCTGGTCCACGGAGTCTTCGGCGCCCTGATGCGTCAGGAAGCGAAGCTTCCGGACTTGCCCTCCTTGCCCCCCGCGGTCGAGGCGCGCTGGACCCGCAACTGGGGCGAAGACGTCGCGGTGGAAGCCGCCCGGCTGCTCGCCGCGCCGCCGCCGCTCGACCTCGTCTTCGCCGCCGGCACCGAGCCCCCCGCCGGAATGGAGGGTGTCAGCCTGATGCCCGGTCATTTGCGCCTTCCCGCCCGGGCCGCGGTGGCCGGACTCACGGGCTATGGCGAAGGCGGCTGGTGGGTGCAGGACATCGCCGCCTCGCTTCCGGCGCGCCTGCTCGGTCCGGGCGAAGGGCGGACGGCGCTGGACCTGTGCGCCGCTCCGGGCGGAAAGACCATGCAGCTCGCCAGCGCGGGCTTCGAGGTCACCGCCGTCGATTCGTCGGAAAGTCGTCTTGGACGACTTTCGGAGAATCTGGCCCGCACCAATCTTTCGGCAAAGGTGGTCGCCGCCGACATCCTGCGCTGGTCCCCGCCCGAGAAAGTGGATTCGATCCTGCTCGACGCCCCCTGCTCCGCGACGGGCATCTACCGCCGCCACCCCGACGTCCTCCACCGGGTCCGCCCCCGCGCCGTCGCCGAGCTCGCGGAAGGTCAGAAAGCGATGCTCGCCCGGGCCGCCGGGTGGCTGAAGCCCGGTGGAACCCTGGTCTATTCGGTCTGCTCGCTCGAGCCCGAGGAGGGCGAGGCCGTGGTCGAAGCGTTCCTCGCCGAGCGCCGCGATTTCGAGGCGCACCATATCGAAGCCGGCACCCTCCCGGCGGAGATCCCCGTCGAAGGCAACCGTATCCGGATCCTCCCCGGCCTGTTCGCCGAAGCCGGCGGCGCCGACGGCTTCTTCATCGCCCGCTTCCGGCGCATCTGACCCGGTTGTCGTTCCGGCGAAGGCCGGAATCCATGAACACGGACGGCAGAGGCTATCCGCTTGCCTCCGTGTTCATGGATGCCGGATCAAGTCCGGCATGACGATGCTCGGGCGGTGCCGGGCTAGGCGGCGCGGACTAGCGCGCCCCGGCTCCGGATGGAGTATTCCGGCGCGGTGCAGCGGCCAGGCTGCATTCGGGTTCGCACAAAGACCACAAAGAACACAAAGGCACAAAGAGACTTCGGCGGCGAAGCCGCAATGAACTGCTCTCCTCGGAAATGAAGGGCTGCGCGCGATCGGCCCGCGGCCCCTTCGTGCCTTCGTGATCTTTGTGCGAACCAAAAATCTGCATCGACGCCGCACGAACGCGGACTCCAGAGGGCGAAGGCTTCGCAGCGACCCTCAACAAAGCGGGGATAAGTCGAGCGGCTTCCTTGCCGCGCGACTCGGGCAGGGTTAACGTTCCGCCGTGCAGCAGCCCGTCCGCATCGCCCCCTCCATCCTCTCGGCCGATTTCGCCCGGCTCGGCGAGGAGGTGCGCGCCGTCGACGAGGCCGGCGCCGACTGGATCCATGTCGACGTGATGGACGGCCATTTCGTCCCCAACCTCACCATCGGACCCGCGGTCGTGAAGGCGCTCCGCCCCCACAGCGCCAAGCCTTTCGACGTCCACCTGATGATCGCCCCGGTCGATCCGTTCCTCGAAGCCTTCGCCGAGGCCGGGGCGGACATCCTCACCGTCCATCCGGAGGCCGGGCCGCATCTCCACCGCACCCTCCAGGCGATCCGCTCGCTCGGCAAGCGCGCCGGGGTCGCGCTCAATCCCGCGACTCCCGCCAAGATGCTCGATTACGTGCTCGAGGAGGTCGACCTCGTGCTGGTGATGAGCGTCAACCCGGGCTTCGGCGGGCAGGGGTTCATCGAGAGCCAGCTTCGCAAGATCGAGGCGGTGAGGAAGCAGATCGACAGGCAGGGCCTCGCCGTCGATCTCGAGGTGGATGGCGGGATCGACGCCGGCACCGCCCGCCGGGCGATCGACGCCGGCGCCGACGTCCTGGTCGCCGGGACCGCGACCTTCCGGGGCGGCCCGCAAAGCTATGCGGCCAATATCGGCGATTTGCGGCGATGAGCCTCATCGAGAAGATCGATCCGCCCGGGGAGGACGGCGTCGAGCCCGGCAGGAGGCTGATCCGGGTCGGCGGCGGCCAGGGCGCTTCGCTCGGCGAGCAGCTCTCCTCGATGCTCCACCGCCTCTCCTGGCGGACGCCCTTCCACGCGCTTCGGCTTCGCGGCCGCCATCCGCTCAAGCTGCTCGCGGTCCCGAAGGATCCGGTCGCCGGTGACAAGGCGGCCGGTGAGTCGATCCTCAAGGGCCGATTCCTGCGCCGCGGCGAAAGCTTCGCGATCGACGGCGTGGATCCCGCCGATCCCGCTCTCCCGGCGGACCTTTCCGACTATCTCCAGAGCTTCGAATGGCTTCGCGATCTTGCCGCCGCCGCCACCCGCGAGCGGGCCTCCAAGCTCGCCGAGAAGCTGACCCAGAAGTGGCTTGTCGCGCATGCCGACGCGGTGACGGAGCCGGCCTGGCGCCCCGATCTGTGGGGCCGCCGGATCCTCTTCTGGACCGCCTACGCGCCCTATATCCTGTCCAGCCGCGATTCCGCCTACCGCGCAATCCTCCTCAACACCCTGTCCCGCGGCGCCCGCCACCTCGACAAGACCGCCGAGAGGGCCCGCCCGGGCCTCGCCCGGATCACCGCCTGGGCCGGAGTCGTCGCCGCCGCTCTGGTCGTCCAGGGCGGCCCGGCCCGGCTCGGCCGGGGCGAGTCGGGGCTTCTGCGGGCGCTCGCCGCCTCGCTCCACGACGATGGCGGCCTGGTCAGCCGCTCGCCCGCCGAGCAGCTCATGCTGGTCGAGCTGCTCGCCCAGCTCCGGGCCGTTTATTATGCCGGTGATCGCGAAATGCCCGAGGCGCTCGCGGAGGCTTTATCGGGCGCGGTCGGAGTCCTGCTCGGAATCCTGCTCGGCGACGAGGCGCTTTCGAGCTGGCAGGGCGGCAACATGGTGTCGAAGCGGCGGATCGCCGCCGCGGTCGAGGGAAGCGGGGTCCGGGTCCGTCCGCTCCGCCAGCCGCGCGGCTGGGGCTATCAGAGGCTCGAGGCGAAGGGCAGCGTCGCCCTGTTCGACGCCGCGCCTCCACCGCCGACCCGGGCCTTCGCCGGAGGCTGCGCCTCGACCCTCGCCTTCGAGCTTTCGGAAGGGCCGAACCGGCTCGTCGTCAATTGCGGCGGACCCGGCCCGGCCGCGGGCGCCCTGCCGGACCAGCTGGTCCGGGCCCTGAGAAGCAGCGCCGCCCATTCGACGCTCACTCTGGGCGACCGCAACTCGACCGCGGTCCACGAGGACGGAAGCCTCGGCAAGGGCGTCGCCCAGGTCGAGCTGGTCCGCGACGAGACCGGCGGCATCGTCATGGTCGAGGCGAGCCACGACGGCTATGTCCGCCGCTTCGGCCTGGTCCACCAGCGCCAGCTCACCCTCGCCGCCGACGGGCGCGAGCTTCGAGGCCAGGACCTCCTCACCCTTCAGGGCCGCCGACGCCGGGCCGAGCCCATCCCTTATGCGGTCCGATTCCACCTCCACCCCGACGTCGAGGCCGCGACGACCGCGGACGGCCAGGGCGCCCTGCTCAGGGTCCGGGGCCGCACCGTGTGGCAGTTCCGCTGCCGGGGCGGCCGGCTCGCCATCGAGGACAGCCTCTGGATCGACGGCGACTGCGGGCTCCGCGAAACGTCGCAGCTGGTGATCGGCGGCGACAGCCCGCCGGACGGCACCGCGATCGCCTGGATCTTGCGCCGGGCGGGGTAGCGTCATTGCGAGCGAAGCGAAGCAATCCAGCGGCTCGGAGCGCCGAAGCTGGATTGCTTCGTCGCTTCGCTCCTCGCAATGACGGCTGAGGACCGTCCAGGAGACAATTGTGCAGGACAAAGTGAAAATAAAGCGGGCCCTGCTTTCGGTCTCCGACAAGACCGGCCTCGTCGAGCTCGCCCGGACCCTGGCCAGGCACGGAGTCGAGCTCATCTCGACGGGCGGCACCGCCCGCACGCTTCGCGAAGCCGGGCTCGAGGTGAAGGACGTCTCCGAGCTCACCGGCTTCCCCGAGATGATGGACGGCCGGGTCAAGACCCTCCATCCGAAGATCCATGGCGGCCTCCTCGCCGTCCGCGACGATCCCGCCCACGCCGCCGCCATGGCCGAGCACGATATCGGCGCGATCGACCTCGTCGTGGTCAATCTCTATCCGTTTGCCGAAACGGTCGCCCGCGGGGCCGGCCGCGACGAGATTATCGAGAATATCGACATAGGCGGCCCCTCGATGGTGCGTTCCGCCGCCAAGAATCATCGGTTCGTGGCGATCTGTGTCGATCCTGACGACATTCCTCAACTATTGACCACATTCGAGGCGAATGACGGCGTGACGACGTTCGAGTTCCGCAAGTATCTGGCGGCAAAGGCTTTTGCGGCGACCGCCGCCTATGATTCGGCGATCGCCCAGTGGTTCGCCTTCGCCGACCAGGGGGCGATGTTCCCGCAGACCCTCCCCCTCACCCTGAACCGTGGCCCCGAGCTTCGCTACGGGGAGAATCCGCACCAGAAAGCGGCCCTCTATTTGCCCGCCGGGCCCCATGGCCGAGGCATCGCCCAGGCCGAGCAGGTTCAGGGTAAGTCACTGAGCTACAACAACTTCAACGACGCCGACGCGGCCCTCGAGCTGGTCTCCGAGTTCCGCGACGGCGGCCCCGCCTGCGTGATCGTGAAGCACGCCAATCCCTGCGGAGTCGCGGTCGCGGGGACCCTCGCCCAGGCCTACGAAGCCGCCTTCGCGTGCGATTCCGTCTCCGCTTTCGGCGGAATCATCGCGGTCAACCGCCCGATTGACGAGGAATCGGCCGAAGCGATGACCCGGATCTTCACCGAAGTCGTCATCGCCCCCGACGCCGACGAAGCGGCCCGGGCGATCTTCGAGCGCAAGAAGAACCTCCGCCTCCTCCTCACCGGCGCCCTACCGGATCCGGCGCGGCCGGGATTGACCCTGAAGTCGATCACCGGGGGCTATCTTCTCCAGTCGCGAGACAATGGAAGGGTCCGCCCAGACGCGCTTCAGGTCGTCACCAGGCGCCAGCCCACGGAGCGGGAGCTGGCCGACTGCCTGTTCGCCTGGACGGTGGCCAAGCACGTCAAGTCGAACGCCATCGTCTACGCCAAAGACGGCGCCACGGCAGGCATCGGCGCAGGACAGATGAACCGGCTCGAATCCGCCCGGATCGCCGCCTGGAAGGCCCGCGACGCCGCTCAGAAAGCGGGCTGGGCGGAGACGAAGACGATCGGCTCCGCCGTTGCTTCGGACGCCTTCTTCCCCTTCGCCGACGGCCTGCTCGCGGCGGTCGCGGCGGGCGCGACGGCCGTCATCCAGCCCGGGGGCTCGATCCGCGACGAGGAGGTAATCGCCGCCGCCGACGAGGCGGGCCTCGCCATGGTCTTCACCGGGATTCGGCATTTCCGCCACTAGACGGGAGGCGGAAGCCCGGGCGCTTCGTCCTTCTTCATCCGGAACAGCAGGCGATCGTCAGGGGTGAAGCCCTTCCACCACACGACGATTCCGAAAGTCGCGAGGATCGCCGGAATCCCGAATGCCAGCTCAGCCCATTGGAGAGACCTGGGCAAGGCGGTGAAGAAATACCCCACCGCGACCGCGGCCATGGCGGCCCAGACGAGCGGCCAGCGCCATCCTTGCACCGGCGCGTCGAGCAGCCGGCCGAGAAGCCTAGCCTTCAGGATCGAGGCGAGCCCCAGCGCAAGCGCGAGGGCCGTGGCGGCGCCGGCCGCCTGCCAGCCCTCCGGCCAGCCCATCGAGCGCATGGCGAGGATGAAGGCGACGGTCAGCGCGGCCTGGACGGCGATCATCAGCGATGAGATCATCAGGTTGCGGTGCCGGGCGACATAGACCAGAGCCGCCTCGGACACGGCCGCGGTCGCCGCCACGACTTCGGCCGCGAGCAGGAAGGCGAGGGCGCCGGTCCCGGCGACGAATTCCTCCCCGAGCAGGCCCATCACCGCCTCGCCCGGGATTCCGAGCGCGAGCGCTATCCCGGCCTGGGCGGCGATCACCCAGAAGCCGACCTGGCGCACCTGCTTCGCCACCGCCTCGCGGTCGCCCTCCGCCAGCTTCTGGGTGATGACCGGGGCGAGGATCGGATCGAAGCTCGTCTTCAGCTTCTGCGGAAGCGAGGCGACCTGCTGGCCGACATAATAGACCCCGACCCAATAAGGCGCGACGAAAAGGCCGAGTATCGCGATGTCGAGCCGGCGCGAGCCCCATTCTATGGCGTCGGCCGCGGCGAGCGGGATGTTCTGGCGGGCGACTCGAAGCAGCTTGGCGGGATTGGGCTTCCACTGCGGCGGCAGGCCGTAGCTCCGGTAGAGCGGCCAGAGCGAGGCGATCATCCCCGCCACGACCGAGATCACATAAGCGATGATCAGCCCGTCGCGCGAGCGCGTACCGTCTTCGGCCGCCGGGAAGATTAGCACGCACGCCCCGGCTGCGATGCTGATCGTCCACGGCTCGACGATCGCCCGGGCCCGGACCGTCGCTCCAATGTCGTGGCGATAGGCCAGAGCGGCGAGAGCGATGTCGGCCCCGGCAATGCCGAAGATTACCATCGGCAGCAGCCAGTCGGCGCCATGGATGTTTCCGGCCGGGAACATGGCTTGCGGGAAGAGCATCAGGATCACGGTGAAGAAGGCGGAGGCGATGAAGGCGGCGAGGATCGCGTCGGTGACGACGCAGGCATGGGGCTGGTCGGCCGTCGAGAGCTGCTGGGCGAGGCCGCGCTTGAGGCCGAGGGTCGCCAGCTGAGCCGCGAACTCCATGACGATGACGGCGTAGGCGAACTCGCCCAGCGCCTGCGGCCCGTAGAGCCGGCCCGCGATGAACAGGAAGGGCAGGCGCGCGGCGAGCCGGATCAGGAAGCCGAAGAAGTTGGTCCTCCCGCCCTTGGCGAGGGCGGCGATATCCTCTCCGCCCCCGGGCGGGGCGGTGCTCAATGGGCGGCGCCCCAGTTCCGCCCGGTCCCGATATCCACTCCGAGCGGGACGCTTAGGGTGACGGCTGGCTCCGCCGCCCGCTCCATCACCCGCCGGATCACCGCGCTCGCCCGCTCCACCTCGCCTTCCGGCTCCTCGAAGACGAGCTCGTCATGGACCTGCATAAGCATCCTTACCGAGCCCAGCCCCTCGCGCTCCAGCGCCGGGCACATCCGGACCATCGCCCGTTTGATGATGTCGGCGCTCGTGCCCTGGATCGGCGCGTTGACCGCAGCCCGCTCGGCGCCCTGGCGCTCGTGCTGGGTCTTGCTCCGGATCATCGGGAAGTGGGTCTTTCGGCCGAACAGGGTGGTGGTGAAGCCGGTTTCCCGGACGCCCTCCAGGGTCGAATGGATATAGTCGCGGATTCCCGGGAAGCGCTCGAAATAGCGGTCGATCATCGCCTGCGCCTCGTCGGCGGTGATGCTCAGCCGGCCGGCAAGGCCCCAGCGCGAGATTCCGTAGAGGATCGCGAAGTTGATCGTCTTGGCGCTCGCCCGAGTGTCGCGGGTAACCTCGCCGAACAATTCCTGGGCGGTGAGGCTGTGGATGTCGGCGCCCTCGGCGAAGGCCGCCTTCAATTGCGGCACGTCGGCCATGTGCGCCGCGAGCCGGAGCTCGATCTGGCTGTAGTCGGCCGCGAGCATGACGTAGCCCGGCTCGGCGACGAAGGCGTCACGGATCCGGCGCCCGATCTCGGTGCGGATCGGGATGTTCTGGAGGTTCGGGTCGGTAGAGGAAAGGCGGCCGGTCTGGGCGCCCGACAGCGAGTAGCTGGTATGGACTCGCCCCGTCTCCTTGTTGATCTGCTGCTGGAGGGCGTCGGTATAGGTCGATTTCAGCTTCGAGAGCTGGCGCCATTCGAGCACCAGGCTCGCGATCGGAACGCCCTCCCGCGACAATCGATCGAGCTCGTTGACGTCCGTCGACCAGGTTCCGGACTTGCCCTTGCGGCCGCCCTTCAGCCCCATTTTGCCGAACAGGACCTCGCCCAGCTGCGCCGGGCTTCCGATGGTGAACTGGCACCCCGCCTCGCCGCAGATCCGCTCTTCCAGAGCCGTGATCTGGGTCTGGAACTCCTGACTGAGCCTGCCGAGCTCCTCGCGATCGACCTTCACCCCCTCCCGCTCCATTCGAGCCACCACGGGGACGAGAGGCCGGTCGACCATCTCGTAGATTCGGGCGACCCGCTCGTGCGGAAGGCGGTTCTTGAAGCGGGTCCACAGGCGCAGGGTCACGTCCGCGTCCTCGGCGGCATATTCCGTGGCCCGGTCGAGCGGGACCTGGTTGAACTTGATCTGCTTCTGGCCCGATCCGCAGACGTCCTTGAAGGCGATGCAATCGTGGTCGAGATGCTTCTTGGCGAGATCGTCCATCGAATGGCTGTTGAGCCCGCCCGCGTCGAGGTTGAAGCTCATCACCAGGCTGTCGTCGACCGGAGCGACCTTGATCCCGCGGCGGTCGAACACGATCCAGTCGAACTTGAAATTGTGGCCGACCTTGAGGACCGCCGGGTCCTCGAACAACGGCTTCAGCTTCCCCAAGGCCACCTCGGCGGGGATCTGCCCGGGCCTCTCGGACAGTAGATCGTGGCCGCCATGCTCGAGCGGGATGTAGCAGGCCTTGCCGCATTCGGTCGCGAGGCTGATCCCGATCAGGTCCGCCGTGACGCAGTCGTAGCCAGAGGTTTCGGTGTCCACCGCCACCAGGCCGTTCCGAGTGGCTTCCGCGATCCAGCGATCGAGCTCCTCCTCGTCGGTCACCGTGACATAGAGGGACCGGTCGATCTTCGGCTCGGGGCGGACTTCGCGCTGGATCGGAGTGACGCTGTCGCTCGGCGCCTTGACCTGCGAGGTGCCGTTGAGCCGCGAGAGCAAGGCCTTGAACCCCTGCTCCTCGAGGAACTCGCGAAGCGGAGCGTCCGGAATGCCCTTCATCTCGAGATCCTCGAGCGGCTCGGGGAGCGGCGAATCGCAGATCAGCCGGACGAGCTCGCGGGACATGCGGGCAGCCTCGGCATGCTCGATCAGATTCTGCTTGAGCTTGGGTTTCTTGATCTCCTCCGCATGGGCGAGCACCGACTCGACGTCGCCATATTGCTGGATGAGCTGGGCGGCGGTCTTCGGCCCGACGCCGGGTACTCCGGGGATGTTGTCGACGCTGTCGCCCATCAGGGCCAGGACCTCGCCCAGCTGCTCGGGCGGCACCCCGAATTTCTCGACGACGTAGTCGCGCCCGATCCGCCGGTCGTTCATCGTGTCGTAGAGGTCGAGCCTGCCGTCCTCGACGAGCTGCATCAGGTCCTTGTCCGACGAGACGATCGTAACCCGCCATCCGGCGGCGAGCGCGGCCTTGGAATAGCAGGCGATGATGTCGTCAGCCTCCAGCCCGTCCTCCTCGATGCAGGGCAGTGAGAAGGCTCGGGTCGCATCCCGGATCAGCGGGAATTGCGGGACGAGGTCGGGCGGCGGCGGCGGACGCTGCGCCTTGTAGCCGTGGTACATGTCGTTGCGGAACGTCTTGGAGCCCGCGTCGAAGATCACGGCGAGGTGGGTCGGCCCCTCTTCTTTGTGAAGATCCTCGGCGAGCTTCCAGAGCATGGTCGTGTAGCCGTAGACGGCGCCGACGTTGAGGCCGTGCCGGTTGGTGAGCGGCGGCAGCCGGTGATAGGCGCGGAATATGTAGGAAGAGCCGTCGACGAGATAGAGATGGGGCATTCGGAGGATTTAGCCCATTCGCGGGGCGACACAACCGCAGTCCGGGGGCCGGCCCGGGTCATGCGCCGTTAAAGCGCCGCCCGCCACAAGGCGCCACATGCGACGCAGACATTTCCTCGCCGGCCTCAGCGCAGCGATCCTCATCGGCTGCACGCCGACCGCCGCTCCGGCCGAGCCGCCCTTCCAGCCGACGCGGTTCACCGTCGAAGTGAAGGGCAGCGGCCCCGACGTGGTCCTGATCCCCGGCCTCACCGCCGGACCCGACGTGTGGGCGGGCACGGTGACCTCCGTCCCCGGCTACCGCTACCACCTCGTCCACGTCCGCGGCATGGCGG
Source organism: Allosphingosinicella sp. (assembly GCA_036386845.1). Taxonomy (GTDB): domain Bacteria; phylum Pseudomonadota; class Alphaproteobacteria; order Sphingomonadales; family Sphingomonadaceae; genus Allosphingosinicella. Next base: position 15,455 of record DASVUW010000419.1, read on the forward strand.
GCGCTCCGGCGGGCGCGAACGCGCAGGGCGCGGTGGTCGCGGGCGTGGCCGACGAGCTCGCCCGCTACATCGCCTCGCGCGGCATCCGCCCCGCCGTGATCGGCCATTCGATGGGCGGCACGCTCGCCATGATGGTGGCGTCGGCACGTCCCGAGCTCGTCTCCCGCGTCATGGTCGTCGACATGCTTCCCCAGCCCGCGGGCCTCCTCGGCGGCAATGCGCAGCAGATGGGCGGCCTTGCCGATCGCCTCCGCGATCTCGCCGCCTCGCCCGGCGGCCGCCGCCTTTTT
>DASVUW010000420.1:0-5752 GCA_036386845.1 Allosphingosinicella sp.
CGGTGGGGCTCGGTCCAGCAGCGGCAACCCGAACGGCGTGCCGGACGTTGATAGGGTCGGACGTAAAGCCGAAGCGAGGAGCCGCATGCCGAAGCTCGAAGCCGCGATTGCCGGAGCGCTTTCGCTCCTCCTCCTGGCCTCCTGCGGCGGCAAGGCGCCGGCCGAAGCGGATAACGTCGCGGCGACAGTCCAGGGCGACGCGGTTGGGGCCGAGCCCGTCCAGGAGCCTGCGCAGCCCGGCGCGCCGGCGAACTCGACGGACGAACCGGTTCCGCCCCCGGATGCGGTCTCGCATCCGAACGGCTATCTCCCCCCGGTCCCGGCCGAACCGGAGCCGGCCGGTGCGAATTCCGACGGTACGGATCGGTCGCCGCCGGCCACCGAGGACCAATATATCCGCAACGGCCAGTAGGCGCGGACTTGGCCACGTCGCCCCAGCGAAGGCTGGGGCCCCGTGGGGTGAAGACCGCCGACGCCTTTCGCCCCCTGGGGTCCCAGCCTTCGCTGGGACGACGATGAGCGGCGCCTTTCACCCACTGGGGTCCCAGCCGTCGCTGGGACGACGGCGGCTAGGCGGCCTCGGCGGGCGCCGCGGCGGCGAGGAAGCGCTCGTAGCCGGCGAAGGTGAAGCTGGCGAGATATTCGGCCTGCATCTCGGGGGTCAGCACCTCGATCATGAAGCTGCCCTCGACCCAGACCTCGATGACCCGGAAGGGTCCGCGGGAACAGACTTTCGCCGGCGCTCCGAAGCGCCTTGCAATCCCCTTCACGTCGCCCATGCCGAGCTCCGTGGCGATCGCCACGTGGACCGGTCCGTTGGGCGAAGGCCGACCTGCGCGGGATTGCGCGCCCGCCCCGCCGGCCCCTTCGTGCAGCTCGGTGCCGAGGGGGTAGACTTCGATCGCGCTTCCGCGGTCGTCGCCCGCCATAGCGATCCAGCTGCCGTCCGCGACCGGCGGAAACGGATAGGCGCGCCCGCCCCAAAGCTCGGCGATGAGCCGGGCCACCTGCCGCGGCCGCTCGGCCGCCATCGAGATATGAAACAGCATCTTCGTCTCCTGGGAGCCTTGCTCCCGACTGGGAAAACCGGCCGGAGCGAAGTCGCTCTCCGGCCTTGGATGCCGGGTTTGTGCAGAATGCGTGTCTCAGGCAGATGCCGCGAAGCCACCTGTTTTGTTTCGGTTGTGTCCGCCGCCGGGCGCGACCCGGCCCGGGCGACTAGGCTCCGGACGCATCGAGGATCGCCTGGACAACTTGGCGACCGCCGCTGTGGTGCACCATGTGGCCGGCCCCCTCGACGAGGAGCAGCTCGCTCCCGGCGAGGGCTCCGGCCAGGCGCACGGACTGGCCTTCCGTGCTAACCACCTTGTCTCCATTGCCCGCGATGAGGGTGACCGGAAGGGTAAGCCCGCCGAGCCGGGGCGCGAGAGACGCCGCAGCGGCGACGGTGAGAGCGGCCTCCGCCGCCGCCGCTCGGATCTGCGACGGGCGAAGAGTCATTTCGAACGGGAATTCCGCTGCCCAGCCCGGCGAAACCGGCGCCGGAGCGAAGATCTGGGCCTCCATCGGCCTTTTCATCGCCGCCCCGATGAGCGGCGAGACGGTGTAGCGAATGGCGTCGCCGACGACCGGGATTGCCGGCGGCGCGGCAAGCGCCGCGTCCGGCCGGATCGACGGATAATAATAGCCGCCGACCAGCACCAGGGCGCTCACCGCCTCCGGATGGCCGAGGCCGAGCTCGGCGGCGACCATCGTCCCGAAGCTGTGGCCGACGATCGTCGCCGGGCCTTCGCCCATGGCGGCGAGAGCGGCCGCGATCAGCTTCGCCTGCGCCGCCGGAGTCCAGATCGTCGTCCGAGGCCGCTCGCTATGGCCGAAGCCGGGGCGGTCGAAGGCGATCACCCGGTTCGTCTTGGCCAGAGCCTCGAACACGCCCGAAGCGAGCCAATCCTGGATCATCGTCCCGTTGCCGTGAAGAAGGACGATCGGCGGCCCGCTCCCGCGCTCGAGATAATGAAGCCTGACCCCGTCCACTTCGATGAAGCTTCCGACGGGAGGATTCGACTCCTCGGCGCGCCTGGCCCGGACCGCGTTGAACGCCGCCGCGGCCACCGCGGCCGCGCCGGCGGCGCCCGCGCCCCACTTCCAAAGCGAATTGCCTGAGGAGGAAGGCGCATTGTCGCGCGGACGAACGGGGGCGTTGCTCATGGGAATACTCGCATTTCGAGGGGGTCGATCAGGCTTCCCGACGTCAACGTGCTGCACCGCACAATAGTTGCGTCCCGGCTTGCCCGCAGATAGCATCCCGGCGATTGCCTGACGCCATGCCGGCCGGCTCCCTCAAAGGCGCTTTCGATGCTCGATGTCGCCCATGCCGCCGCCGCTTTCGTCAAGACCCGGGCGCTCGGGGCCCTGCTTCGGTCCCGCGAGGCGATCGAGCGGCACCAGAACCGCGGGTGTGCCCGACTGACCGCCGCGGCGCGGGCGACCATCCCCTTCTATCGCGACAAGGGACCCGCCTTCGAGGACATGCCGGTCATCGACAAGGCGATTCAGCAGGCGCGATTCCACGAGTTCAACCGCGCGGGGATCACGCTCGACGAGGCGGCCCGGGCGCTGGCCGACGGGCGGGACTCGGTCAGGGGCCATTTCGTCGGGCAAAGCACCGGCACCAGCGGCAATCGCGGACGGTTCGTCATCTCCCCGGCAGAGCGCTTCGCCTGGCTCGGGACGATCGTCGCCAAGGCGGTCCCCGACGCCCTCGTCCGGCGGCGGCGGGTGGCGCTCGCCCTCCCCGGCTTCTCCCCGCTCTACAAGTCCGCGTCTAGCGGGAGCCGGATCAGGCTCGCCTTCTTCGACCTGGCGCTCGGAACGGAGGCGTGGCGCCGGGACCTCGTCGCCTTCGCGCCCGAGATATTGGTCGCGCCTCCCAAGGTGCTTCGACGCCTCGCGGAGGACGGAGCGCTCCGCGGAGTCGAGCCGTTCAGCGGAGCGGAAGTGCTCGACCCGATCGACCGGGAGGTCATCGTGCAGGCGAGCGGCCGGCGGGTGCGGGAAATCTACATGGCCACCGAGGGCCTGTTCGGGGTCGGATGCAGGCACGGCACGCTCCATCTCGCCGAGGACGTGGTCCGGTTCGAATGGGAGTCGGTGCCGGGCAGCGATCTCGTCGTACCGCTCGTCACCGACATGGTGCGCCGCGTGCAGCCGATGATCCGCTACCGGATGAACGACCTGATCGAGCTTTCCAGCACCGCCTGTCCCTGCGGCTCCCCGCTCCAGGCGGTCAGCCGGGTCCACGGCCGGATGGACGACGTCTTCGAGTTCGAGACGCCCCTGGGGCGGGTGACCGTCACTCCGGACGTGCTTCGAAACGCGGTGGTCGATTCCGACCCCCGGATCCGCGACTACCGGATCGTCCAGAAAGCCGACGGCCGGGTGACGGTCGAGCTTGACGAGGTTCTCAGCGAGGAGGTGCACGCGGCGGTGCGGCGGGCGCTGGAGCGGGTGCTCGCGCGGCTTGGAGCGGCGCCTTCGGTCAAGACCGCTCGCGGAATCACGCCTCGATTCGACCGCAAGCTGCGCCGGGTTGAGCGCGAGCGGGCCTAGCGGCTTAATAATCCTCCCCCGGGGGAGGGGGACCGCGCGAAGCGCGGTGGAGGGGTTCTTCCAGATTCAGAAAGGCCCCTCCACCAGCCTTCGGCTGGTCCCCCTCCCCTGCAAATGCAGGGGAGGATTGAGAGGGCTAAAGCTCCATGGCGAGCGAGCGTTCGCGCTCGGGCTCGGGAAGGCCGTTGGCGAGCCTCCAGATGGTCGGGCCCAAGAGGTCGAGCGGCCCGGTCGCGTAGCTCGTGGGCTCCCCCTGGCGCCACTCCTGCTGGAGTCGAAGTATCCGGCGATCCTGGTTCAGCACCGGAAGATGCAGAGCCTTGAGGACGGCCCGCTTCAGCCAGGCCGGGGCGATCCCCCGGCGGGTCGCGAAATGCGCCCAAGGGCGGGTCAGGCCTTCGTCCTCCGGGCCGAACACGACGGCGACGGAAAGCTTCAGCCCCTCCTCGCCTTGGAAGGCGACCTCGGCAATATTGGGCGGGTGGAAGCGCCCCACGCTGCGCACCCTCTTGCCCTCGAGCAGCCGCGATATCAGGCCCGCGCGAGTCGAGCCTTCGTGATAGACCGCCTCGGCGCCCCACGGCCCCGACCGGACCGACACCTCGACCGGGCGGCGGCGGCGGGGCGAGCGTACCATCCAGGGATGGACATGGTGCGGATGGGCCGGGTCGACGTGATTCTCGATCGCGTCGAGCAGGCCGGCCGGGCTTGCGCGAAGCGTCCACCAGAAGCGGTCGAGCGACTCGTCCTCCATGGCCTTCGGAAGCCGGGGAAACGGGCCCGGCGCCTCGGCCAGGCTCGTCCAGACCAGGCCGGCCCGGTCGATGCACGGCAAGGCGCGAGCGGCCGCTCCGGGAAGGGGCGATCCCGGGACTTCGAGGCAGGCCCCTCCGCGGCCGAACCTCCAGCCGTGATAGGGGCAGACGACCGCTCCCGCCTGCATCCGTCCGAGCGACAGCGGAGCGCCCCGATGCGGGCAGCGGTCGTCGAGGACGAACGGGCCCGAGGAGTCCCGGGCGACGACCAGCCTGCGGCCCATCAGCCGCGCCGCGACCGGGCGGGCGAGGACCTTCGAGGAGAAGGCGACCGGATGCCATCCCGAGGCGATCGCGGCGGGCCAAGCGGTCACCATTGCTTCGCGACCATCACCGGGACGACGAACCGCCTGAGGAGCAAAGCGAGCGCCTCGACCGACCTTCGCCGCGCAGACGCGACATGCGCGGCGTGATAGGCGTTCCATTCGATGACCGGGCGGGCGCCGCGCAGGCGCTTGAAATGGGCGGCCCCGGCCGAGCCGTGAAGCCTCCAGCCGGCCTGCATCGCCCGCTCCATGAACAGCCACGAGGCGATCCGGTACAGTCCTTCATGCTTCGCATGCGCCGTATCGTAGCCGACCACCGGAGGAGTCATGACCCCTCCCCGCTGCCACATGCCCGCCACCGCCATGATCGTCCCGTCCGGGTCGCGCGCAACCCGATAGGACATCATTCCGAACTCGGCCGAAGCCTGGATGAAGGCGGGCGTCAAAATCGGGTTGAGAGCGGAATATTTGCCGACGTAGAGCATCGCATAGAGGTCCGCGATCCGGTCGGCCTCCGCCGATTCGACCGTCTCGATGTCCGAGATGACAAGCGGAGAGCGAGCGACGAGGCGACGGTCATTGCCATATTCGTTCCTCGGCCTCCAGTCGCGGGCGAGGTCGTCGACGACCCAGACCTGGCGGCTCGGGACGAGGATCCAGCCGTCGGCGATCAGCGCCTCGCGAAGCCCCGGCGAGGACCAGTCGTCGACCGAGCGGATCCCGAGCAGGTGGTCGGGATGCGCCGCGGCGAGCGCCTCGCGCGCCGCCTTGACGCCCTCGCCCCGCCAGCCGCCGTGGAGATTGGTCGAAAGCAGCCAGTTGCCGAGATGGACGATCCGGTTGATCCGGGCCGCCTTCAGGACGAGGTCGAGCGCCGCGAGGGCGGCGCGAGACGGATAGGCGCTCCAGCCGACCTTGAGCAAATCGAGCTCGGCCCGGGCATAGAGGACGTAGGCGCTGTGCGGGCTGCAGACGTAGCTTCCGCCGAGCGCTCCGTCGTCGACGGTGACGGGCATGGTCCGCCCGCCGACGTCGAGGGTCCAAAATCGGGTTGCGACGTTC
>DASVUW010000421.1:0-2901 GCA_036386845.1 Allosphingosinicella sp.
CGCCTTCCTCGATCGGGACGAGGCCCGCGGCCTGGGCCGGCTCGATCGTCTGCAGCGCCTCCGGCGCCTCGAGCTTAAGCTTGGTCTCGGTCTGGGTGGCCATATCGCTCCGCTCCGTGTTCTTTGGCGCTAAATGGGGCAGGGGAGGCATGCAGCGCAAGGGGAAACGTGTGTTATTGTTATAATACAGATGGATGGGCAGGCGAACCGTCATGCTGAACTTGTTTCAGCATCCAGGGCCGAGCCACCTCGCGGATGGAGAGCTGGACCCTGAAACAAGTTCAGGGTGACGGTAGCGGGTCTCCGTGGACCATGGCGAGTGCACCGGCGAGGGGCAGGTCGAGCAGGCTTTCGAGATCGGCGTGGCGGTACAGGCTTCGGCTGCGCCGTCCATGCCGCCACGCGGCGAGGATGCGGCGCGGCATATAGAGAAGGCCGGCAATTACCAGCGGTCCGCAGAACAAAGTCGCGCCCCAATGCGGATAGCGGCCCGCACCGAACTCCCAGGCGGCGATCAGAAGCTCGCCTCGCACCGTGCAGGGATAGCCGGTGAGGAGGTGGTGGACGTCGTGCGCGTCGATGGCGCGGCGGCGCCAGGCGAAGTTGGGGAGTGGCAGGATCAAGAGGTCGGCACGGACGATCCACCAGCGGGCCTCGCGTTCGTCGTGGCAGAGGCGGTTGGTATCGCGGAAGGCACGGAGGACTTCGCCGACGCTTTGCCTCCCCATCGGAGATGGGGAGGGGGACCACACGAAGTGTGGTGGAGGGGTAGAAGGCTCGGTGTTGGCGGGTTCGAGCGCGATCCTCCCGATCTCGGCGCAAGCTACCCCTCGACCATGCTTCGCATGGTCCGCCTCCCCATGCGTTCCGCCCGGGGAGGACGAATTGCTCACATGGCCTCCTGGCCGGGCGCGGCGACCGTCAGGGCCCGCTCGGTGGTCGGAGTGATCCCGGGCCGAGGCGGCAGGATCTTGGGAACCTTGATGTTCCACGCCAGGCCAAGCTTCTCGAGTAGCAGGATGAAGTACCAGCCGAGATCGATCTGGCCGGGATAGAGGCCGTGGCGGGCCGAGCTCGGGAAGGCGTGGTGATTGTTGTGCCAGCTCTCGCCCATGGTCGGGATCGCCATGATGGGCACGTTGTAGGCCTGGAGCGCGGCGCCATCGAGGGTCCAGTCCTGCGGGCCGCGGCTATGGGCGAAGTAGGAGATGAACCAGTGCATCGTCGTGCAGGCGGCGACCCGCACGGCGACTCCCCACACGACCCACGGCCAGCCGCCGAGCGCGTAAAGGATTATGGCGACCGGGATCTGGTGCGCCATCCAGGTCTTCTGGAGGAAATTGTAGAAGGGGTCGTCGCCGATCCCCGGCCCCGGATCGAAGCCGGGCGGGTGCTTCAGCTTCAGCTTGAAGTTCAGATAGTAGAAGCCCTCCACCCAGAGCGGCTTGCCGTGCCTCAGGAACCAGTGGCAGTCGGCCTCGCGCTGGGCCCAGTCGCGGCTGTCGTGGAGGCCGATCGTCCAGACCGGTCCGCCCATCCCGACAAGCGTGCCGAGATAGACCATGGTCCGCTCGAGCCATTTGGGGCATTCGAAGCTTCGGTGGATGAGCCGTCGGTGGAAGCCGACGCTGTGGCCGGCGCACAACGTGACCGCCGACAAACCGAGGAACACCGCGAAGGCGCTCCAGTTGAAAGTGAGAGGCCCAAGCACCAAAGCGGCGATCAGGAAGCCGCTGTTCCAGAGCGACCGCGACGGGTCCCACGAGACCTCGCCCTCGACCGGGCTCGCGGAGTCGAGGTTGGTCAGCGAGTTGACCTTGAAGGCCGTCCGGCCCGCCGCTGCGTCCGGCATGTCAGCCATCCTTTCGAGCGATGATGGTGTCGATGAGGTAGCGGGCGCTCTGCCGGGCGGCCAACTCCTGCATCGGCCCGAAATACCAGGAGGGATCGAGAAGCCGGTGATATTTGACGGTCAGGGAAACCCGGGTCAGGCCGCCGCCCACATCATGGAAGCGGACCTCGGTGCCGTCGATCTTCATGTAGTGGGAAAGGTAGGAATCGTTCTGGACGATCTCGGTCCGGATCCGGTTGGGGCTCACTTCCGCGATTCGGAGCGCCATGTCCCCGCGCTGGACGTTGGTGAAGAACCAGCGCTTGTAGACGAAGTGGAGGCGGTGGACGTCCCCGGCCTTCAGGGTTCCGGCCTGGACCCGCGTCGGCATCGGGAACAGCCAGAGGAACCAGTGCCTCTTGCTCCCGAAATCGATCGGCTTCGCCATATTGGCCTGGAGCGACTCGACGCTGCCCGGCACGATCCGGGTGTAGGTCACCTCGTTATAGCGAGGCACCGTGGTCGGGCCGGTGAGGCCCTCGGCGGCGAGCAGGACGACGATCAGGGGTATCGCATAGGCCCCGGCATGGCCGCCGTCGTCGCGATCCGCGAGCGAGCTGAACAGGAAGCCGACGATGATCATCGCGTAATAGATCGGCATGAAGAACAGGACGCAGATGAAGCCTTCGAACAGCAAGGCCGAGCTCCCGAGCATGACGATCGTTGCGGCGCGGAGATGCCAGCCGAATCGCTGGAGCGGCGTATCGTCGCCCTCGGCAGCCGGGAGGACGAGGTGAAGGGCGATGGAGATGGCGAAAGGGATCAGGATGTAGAGCAGGGTCGAGTTGCGGAAGCTCGAATCGAGCACGGCCCGGGCGGTCAGGGTCGACGCTCCGATAATGAAGAAAATGTAGTAGCCGCCGATCCTTGGCATTTTCCGCCCCCGGTCGGAGGGTGGGCGAACTCGGCGGAAAAGCCAAGGCGTCATGCCGAACTTGTTTCAACATCCAGCGACGAGTGGCTGGACGGCCTTAGACCTGGGCCCTGAAACAAGTTCAGGGTGACGGTTG
>DASVUW010000422.1:0-6181 GCA_036386845.1 Allosphingosinicella sp.
CACCCCCGGCCCCTCCCTTGCAGGGAGGGGAGGCCGCCGCGTAGACAGATAGAAATTCACGGGGGTGTTTCTTGGCGACGGCGGTATCCGGCGATGATGTGATCGACGCGATGCGGGACCGGCTGGTCATCTTCGCCTCGACGCTCGGCACCGTCTTCGAATGGTATGATTTCTTCATCTACGGGACCCTGGCCGTGGTCATCGGCAAGCAATTCTTCCCGGCCTCGAGCGAAACCGCGCAATTCCTTCTGGCCCTCGCAAGCTTCGGAGTGGGCTTCGGAGTGCGCCCGCTCGGCGCCGTCCTGTTCGGCTATCTTGGCGACAGGCTCGGTCGAAAATACACTTTCCTCGTCACCATCACGCTCATGGGAGTAGCGACCGCGGCGGTCGGGCTGATCCCAAGCTATGCAGCGATCGGAATGGCGGCCCCTGCCATCCTCGTCTTCCTGCGGGTGCTCCAGGGGCTGGCCCTGGGTGGCGAATATGGCGGCGCCGCGATCTACGTCGCCGAGCACGCGCCGAGGCACAAACGCGGCTTCTACACCAGCTTCATACAGGCCGGAGTGGTCGGGGGCTTCCTGCTCTCGGTCGCAGTCGTCCTCGTCTCGGAGCTGTTCGTCGACAAGGGCGAGTGGGAATCCTGGGGCTGGCGGATTCCCTTCCTCTTCTCGGTCGTTCTTCTCGCCATCTCGCTCTGGGTCCGGCTGAAGCTCAAGGAAAGCCCGGTCTTCCAGGCGATGAAGGACGCCGGAGAGATCGCCAGGAACCCCCTCAAGGAAACCTTCGCGAGCCGCTCCAACGTCAAGCTCGTCCTCGTCGCTCTGTTCGGAATCGCCGCCGGGCTCACCGTCATCTGGTATACCGCCCAGTTCCAGGCGATGTACTTCCTCCAGAATTCGCTGAGGATCGAGGATACGGCCGCCCGGGCCATGATCGGCGCCGCCGCGGCCTTCTCGATGCTCTGGTTCATCCTCTTCGGCTGGCTCTCCGACCGGGTCGGCCGAAAGGGCCCGATCGTCATCGGCTACGCGCTCACCATCGTCCTCATGTTTCCCCTGTTCCACTGGATGGCGTCCGCGGCCAATCCGGATCTGTCGGCGGCGATGCGCAAGAATCCGGTGGTCGTCGCCGGAAGCGACTGCACCTACGCGCCCTTCGCCAAGGTGCAGCCCACGCAGTGCGGCAAATTGCTCGACGCCCTGTCGAAGAAGGGCATCGCCTACTCGACCGTCGAGGCGCCGGCCGGCGCCCCTCCACGGGTGACGATCGGCGGGGTCGCGGTCGACGCTTCCGATCCGGCCTCGCTCGATTTCGGCCTCAAGATCGCCGGCTACAAGCTCGAGAAAAGCTCGCCCGCCTTCGGCCAGGCGCTTCAGGTGATCCTCGCCATCGTGCTCATCGGACTGCTCTCGGGAATGACGTTCGGCCCGGTCGCGGCCTTGCTCGTCGAGCTCTTCCCGGCGCGGATCCGCTACACCTCCATGTCGATCCCCTATCACATAGGCACAGGCTATTTCGGCGGATTCCTGCCCTTCATCAGCCAGTACATAGTCGCCAAGACGGGCGATCCCTTCGCCGGTCTCTGGTATACGATCGGGGTGGTGGCGATGGCGCTGGTGGTGACGTTGTTCTGGCTTCCGGAGACCTCGGGCAAGGAGCTGGAATAACAATTCCCCTCCCTGGAAGGGAGGGGCCAGGGGTGGGTAGGCGAGCGCAGCGAGACTTCTACTGACTCGGAGTTTCGGCCGCCTTCGGCGGACCCACCCCCGCCCTCCCTTCCAGGGAGGGGAGGCTTCCCCGCGGTCGCTCCAGCCGCTATCCGCTCCTCGTGCCCGAACCCCATTCCCCGTTGCGTCTCCGCCTCGACGGGGAGGCGCTCGTGGCCAACTGGCGCTGGCTCGAGCGGCAAAGCGCCGGCGCCGCCTGCGGGGCCGCGGTCAAGGCGGACGGCTACGGCCTCGGCGCCCGCGAAATCGTCCTTCGCCTAGCCAATGCCGGCTGCCGCGACTTCTTCGTCGCAACCTGGTCGGAGGCCGAGGCCTTGCTTCCCGGGCTCGGGGACGCCTCGGTGTCGGTCCTCCACGGTTTCGGCGGTGACGACCTGCCTCGCGCCGCCGGGTCTCCGGCTCGCCCGGTGCTCAACACCCCGCTCCAGGTCGCCCGCTGGAAGCAGGCCGCGCCCGGCCGTCCGTGCGACGTCATGATCGACACCGGAATCAACCGGCTCGGCCTGAGCCTGGAGCAGGTGGGGGAGGGGCTTCTCGACGGGCTGGAGATCGACACTCTGATGAGCCACCTCGCATCGGCCGACGAAGACGTGGCGATGAACGCGCGCCAGCGCGCGGCCTTCGTGGGAATCGCCCGCCGGGTGCCCGCAAGGCGCCGCAGCCTCGCCAACAGCGCCGGAATCTGCCTCGGCGCCGATTACGCCTTCGACCTCACGCGCCCCGGCCTTGCCCTTTATGGCGGGGCGCCTCGCCGGGAGGCCGAAGCGCATGTCCGCCAGGTCGTCCGGGTCGAGGCCCGGATCGTCCAGCGCCGCCGCGTCGAGGCGGGCGGAAGCGTCGGCTACAATTCGACCTGGACCGCCGAGGCGCCGGCCGAACTCGCCATCCTCAACATCGGCTATGCGGACGGCTATCTACGCGGCTTCTCCGGAACCGGCCGGGCCCGGCTCCCCGGCGGCTTCGCGCCGGTCGTGGGCCGGGTCTCGATGGATTTGACCGCGATCCTGGTCGACGAGGCGCCCGAGCTGAAGGAAGGCGATTGGGTCGAGCTGGATTACGCCTTGCCGGCGGCGGCGGCGCAGTCGGGCCTTTCGCAATATGAGGTTCTGACGACGCTCGGGCGTCGGCACGCGAGGCAATGGCGTTAAAAATCAACCACTTAAAAATTGGTGCCTGGCACCAAACCCTCTCGAGCCCCGTCCAGGGTGACGAACGAGGAAACCCTCGGCCCTCCTGAACTGTTCACCCCTCCATGGCTCGAATCGCGCACCTCTCAGACGTTCACTTCGGCTGCCAGGACGACAAGGTCGTCGACGGCGCCAACGCCTGGCTTCAGGAGCAGCAGCCGGACCTGATCATCGTCAGCGGCGACTTCACCCAGCGCGCCCGTGTCGAGCAGTTCAAGCAGGCTTCGACCTGGCTCAACAAGCTCCGGGCCGCGGGGTGGCCGGTGCTCGCCGTCCCCGGCAATCACGACATCCCGCTCTACGACGTCGCCACCCGCTTCGCCGCGCCGCTGAACCGCTACAAGAAGTACATCTCAAACGACCTATGCCCCTGGTTCGAGAATGACGAGGTCGCGGTGCTCGGGATCAACACCGCTCGCTCGCTCACCATCAAGGACGGCCGGATCAACCGCGACCAGATGAAGATCATCGAGGACCGCTTCGCCGCCGTGGCCGCGGAGAAGACCAAGATCCTCGTCACCCACCATCCCCTCTTCTCGATGCCGATCGGGGAGGGGACCGAGCTCACCGAGGCGGTCGGCCGGCACGAGGATGCGGTGACGGCGGTGTGCCGGGCCGGAGTCAATATCGCGCTGGCCGGCCATTTCCACCGCACCTATGCGGAGGCGGCGCGAAAGATGGTCGAGAAAGCGGGCGGAGCGCTCGTCATCCAGGCCGGGACGGCGACCTCCAAGCGGCTTCGCAACAACGAGCTCCAGAGCTTCAACTGGATCCACGCCCACCGCAACAACGACGTCGAGCTCCAGGTGATCGCCTGGGACGGAACCGGCTTTCGCCGCGGCAGCCACGTCCGCTTCAATTATGACGGCGACAACTGGAATTCGCAGACCGTCACGCACGACGGCCCGAAGGAGGAAGCAGCGGCTCAGATGGGCAGCCGGCCGGCCGTGGCGTAAAAGGCAGAAAATCCTCCCCGCGATTTCGCGGGGAGGGGGACTAGGCGAAGCCTGGTGGAGGGGTTCTTCAGAAGCCGAAAGGCCCCTCCACCGTGCTTCGCACGGTCCCCCTCCCCTGCAAATGCAGGGGAGGATTTACGCTCTAAAGATCCACCAGCGGCTTCGGCGGCGGGTAGGTGAACTTCGCCGCCCTGATCCAGCGCGACGCGAGATATTTGGTGCCGCTCTTCACCGGCAGGCCGGCGTGGAGGGTGAGGGGGTCCGCGCTTCCGTCGGAGCGGACGTTCCGGAAGATGAGCGCGTCGCCGACCGTTCCGCGATAGGAGAGGCCGACGCTGGGGAAGCTGGTCTCGCCCCCCGCATAATCGTCCGAAAGATAGACGAGGGCTGTGAGTATCCGCTGGTTGGCCTCGGCCGGAAGGGCGTCCATATGGGGTTTATACTCGCCGCCCGGCCGGTAGCGCAGAAGCTGCAGCGGCTCGCCCTGCTCCGGCCTCGTCCCGGTCACCGCCGCGATCCTTCGGTTGAGCGCGTTGATCACCAGGTCTTCGCCATGCACCCCGATCGTCGCCGCGTCCGACGAGCGCACCGGGTGCGGAACCATCCTTCCGCTCGTCGGGTCGACGACCGCGGAAGGCTGGAGCGCGGGCTCCCCGGCCTCGCGCAGCCAGGCGCATTCCGACTCGGTCATGAAGCCCTCGCACACCGCCGCGCGCGGCTCGGTGCTGAGCGGACGGACGGGCGGCGGCCGCTCGGGAAAGCCGTCGGGGCCGAGCTCCATCCGCGCGAGCAGCCGAAGCTGCGCGGCCGCGCGCGCCTCGCGGCGCGCGATCGCGCTCAGCGCCGCCAGGGCGCCGGCCCAGTCCTCGCGGCCGCCCACTCCGGCGGCGAGGAAATAAGCGTGGAGAAAAGCCGACCGGGAATCGCCCTTGGAGGCCGCCGAAGCAAGCAGGCGCCGCGCCTCCGCCAGGTCCCGACGGACGACGTTCCCAGCGATCCGCCACTGCGCCAGAGCCGCCTCGGCCTCCCGATCGCCCGTCCCGACCGCCCGGATCAGCAGCTCCGCGGCTTCGGCGAAGCGGCGCTCGCCGAGAAGCCTGTCCACCTCGCCGATCGTTGCGCTCGAAGCCATGCCCGGACCCTAGCCCTCGCCGCCCCATAACGAAAGCGCGTCCCCGCGCCCGCCCATCCTTGCGGTTCGAGCGGCCGCGCATTAGCGCTGGCGGCATGAAAGTGGTCGGCAATTACGCGGACGAGGGCTACGCCCATCTCCAGGGGCTGGTGCCGGTCGAGGTCGCTTTGGCCTTCCTTCAGCGCCTGAAGACCGATATCGGCCCGGCGCCGATCCCGCTCAGCCGCGCGCCGAGCCACGTCAACCTCCTGAACCGGCCGGCCTTCGAGGCCTATGGCCATCACTACACGCCGATGCTCTATTTCCTCTGGGGCCTCACTCCGATCATGGAGCAGGTCGTCGGCCGCGAGCTGCTTCCGACCTACGATTATCTGCGGATCTACCGCCAGGGCGACATCTGCAAGGTCCATTCCGATCGCTATTCGTGCGAGCACAGCCTGTCGCTGACGCTCGGCTATAGCGATTCCAGGCCCTGGGCGCTCGAGGTCGAGAGGGCGCGAAGCGAGCCGTCGGCGAGGGTCGAGGAGGATTTCGGAGTCGGGCCCTGCTCGTCCATCGCGATGGAGGTGGGCGACGCCGTTCTCTACCAGGGCGTCCACCACCGCCACGGCCGGACCGCGCCCAACCCGAACCGCTGGTCGGCTCATCTCTTCCTGCACTGGGTGGACCGCGACGGGCCGTATCGGGATCACGCCTTCGACGGCCAGATCAAGCCCGCACCGGTCGATTTCAGCTTCGCCTGATCGAACGCCCGTCCTCAATCCTCCCTGCGAGCGAAGCTCGTGGGGGAGGGGGCCACCCGGAGGGCGGTGGAGGGGTAGCTGCCGCTGGCTTGAGAAGCACCGCATCGGATTCGCGGAAGCCCGCCCCGGTTACCCCTCCACCATGCTTCGCATGGTCCCCCCTCCCCATCGCCACCGGCGATAGGGAGGATTGGCGCCAGTGCAGCAGTCGCCCCCCCTTGGACGACGAAAAAAAAGGGGCCGGGACTTTCGTCCCGACCCCCTTTTTGAATTGCCGCGTCCTTAGAAGCGGGCGCGGAAGCCGCCGTAGAAGGTGCGTCCACGGAAGGAGAAGATCGCGCTGCCGGCGCCGGTCGCGGTGGTCGCACCCCGGGGAACCCCGCGGTCGAGCACGTTGTCGACACCCATGTAGAATTTCAGCGTGTTGCCGTTCTCA
>DASVUW010000423.1:0-2238 GCA_036386845.1 Allosphingosinicella sp.
TGTCCTTGCCCGACAGCTTGTGGAGGATGTCGGCATTGGTCTCGACCACGTCGCCGTGCGCCGCCTCGACCTCGGCGATCAGGGTGTCGAGCAAGGGATGCTGCGCGCCCGCCGCGAAGAACAGGATCGCCGGCAGCCTTCCCGCCTCCCGAGCCTCGGTGAGGATCCGGAGGCCCTCGGCCAGGAACATCCCCTGCCGCCGCCGCCCCTTCTTCTCGCGAAGGGCTCGGACGTCCTTGACGAGCGGGTTGGAGAAAGCGGTGATCTGGCGGGGCATTGAAGCGCGCTAGCAGACCCAGGCTCGTCGTCCCAGCGAAGGCTGGGACCCCGGCGGGTGAAAAGCGCAGGCAGCCATGGAGCGCTCCATTTGCAATCGTGCCTTTCACCCCCCGGGGCCCCAGCCTTCGCTGGGGCGACGTGAAGCTCACTCCTCCCCGAAGCGATCCTCGACCAGCCCGACAAGCGCCTCCAGCGCCTCGTCCGCCCCGTCGCCCTCGGTATGGATGGTTACGCTATCCCCGAAGGCCGCGCCCAACATCATCAGGCCCATGATCGACGTGCCGCAGACCCGGCTCCCGTCCTTCTCGACCTCGACCGAAGCGGGAAGGCCGGCCGCGAGCGTGACGAAGCGCGCGCTGGCGCGGGCGTGGAGGCCGCGCTTGTTCTTCATCTCGACCGTCCGGCTCGCCACGCTCAGACGGTCTCCCCGAGTATCTCCGAGGCGACCGAGATATATTTGCGTCCGGCCTCGCGCGCCGCGGCGACCGCGGCCCTGACGTCGAGCAGCTTGCGGGCGCCTTCCAGCCGGATCAGCATCGGCAGGTTCACCCCCGCGATGACCTCCACCTTCTCCGACTTCATCAGCGAGATGGCGAGGTTGGAGGGGGTCCCGCCGAACAGGTCGGTGAGGATGATGACCCCGCTTCCGTCGTCGACCTTGGCGATCGCCTCGGCGATGTCGTTGCGGCGCCCCTCCATATCGTCCTCGGGCCCGATGCAGATCGCCTCGATCCGCTCCTGCGGTCCGACGACATGCTCCATCGCCCGAACGAACTCGGCCGCGAGCCGGCCGTGGGTCACCAAAACCAGACCAATCATCTAGACTTCCCAATCCTGCGGCTTGCCCCCGCCGCCGCCGCCTTCGACCCCCACGCGCGGCGGCGAGGCCAGGTCGCGATGTTCGAGAGTGGGCGAAAATCCCGCCTCGCGCAACCGGGCAGCGACCCGCTCGGCGACGTGGACCGACCGGTGTCTTCCGCCGGTACAGCCGAACGCCATCGTCACATAGGATTTTCCTTCCGCGCCGTAGCGGGGGAGGAGCGTCAGGATTAGCTCCTCGATCCTCGGGACCGCCTCGCCATAGGCTTCGTCGCCGGCGATATAGTCGCCGACCGCTTCGTCCAGGCCGGTGAGGTCGCGAAGCGAGTCGACCCAATAGGGGTTCCTCAGGAACCTCAGGTCGAACACGTTGTCGGCGTTGCGCGGAATCCCTCGGGCGAATCCGAACGACATGATGGAGAGCGTGGGCGCGATCGTGCCCGAGCTGAAGCGCTGTCGGATCTGCTGCTGGAGCGCGTTGGGCGCAGTGTCGGTGGTGTCGACGACATGGTCGGCCCAGCGCCTCAGCGGCCCCATCAGCTCGCGCTCCGCGGCGATCCCGTCGGTGGCCGGGCGGTCGGGGGCGAGGGGGTGGCGCCGGCGGGTCTCCGAATAGCGGCGAAGCAGCTCCGAGCCGGCGCAGTCGAAATAGAGCGTCTCGACCGGCACCTTCTGCTCGTTCGCGAGCGCCTTGATCTGCTGGACGATCCGGTTGGCGTCGAAATCGCGGGTCCGGCTGTCCACTCCGATGGCGAGCGGGCGCCGCCGCCTCGAATTGCCCTTGCCGAGCGGCGTTTCGAGCAGGTCCTCGAGCAGCGACAAAGGCAGGTTGTCGACCACCTCCCAGCCGAGGTCCTCGAGGGTCCTGAGGGCCGTCGACTTTCCGGCGCCGGAAAGGCCGGTGACGAGCAGGATCCGCTGGGGAGCCGAGCCGGCGGTCAAAGGGGTAGTCCGAATTGCACGAGCGCATATTCTAGCTTGATCGGCGCCGAGGGCTCAAGCGCCGAGAGAGCGACGAGCGGGATATCCAGCCCCGCGAGCCGGATCGTCGCCGCGTCGGGCAGGCGTGCAGGCGGCCGGTCGAGATCCGCGTAGAGGCACACCGGCACGCCGTCGGCCGCCGGCATTTCGAGGACACCG
>DASVUW010000424.1:0-5311 GCA_036386845.1 Allosphingosinicella sp.
GAGGCTGATCTGGAAATGATGCCCCGGCGCGCCTTCGTGGAGGTAGAGCGTCTCCATTCCCCACAGCCGCCGCGACGGCAGGTCGTAGGCGTTGTAGTAGAAGATGCCCGGCCTCGAGCCGTCCGGCGTCCCCTGCTGGTAGGAGCCGCCCGCTTCGTTTTTCTCGCGGAAGGGTTCGACCGCCCGGATCTCCAGCGGGCTCTTGGGCAGGGTCGAGAATTGCTCCCCGATGCGGGCGTCGACCCGGCGGGCGATCGCCTCATAGCCTTCCCGCAGCTCGTCCCTGGTCTTCGGCGCGAACCTGGGATCGGTGCGCAGATATTCGAAGAATTGCGGCAGGGCCCCCTTGAACCCGGTGCGGGCCTTGACGGACTCCATCTCGCTCTTGATCCGGGCGACCTCCTTCAGGCCGGTAACGTGGATCTCGTCGGCGGTGAGCGGCAGGGTCGTCGTGCTCTCGATCTGCCGCTGGTAGACCTTTGCCCCGCCCTTCATGTGGACGAGCCCGGCCCCTTCGCGCGCCTTGGGCAGATATTCCGTCCGAAGGAAATCGCGGACCCGGCGGTGGACCGGGTATATCTCATTCTCGATCGAGGCCCGGTAGGCGGCGGTGAGGCGGGTTTTGTCGGCCTCCGCAAATGTGGTCGGAAACTTGCGAATCGGCCCGTAAAATGGCGATTCCTCCACATCCTGGGCGATCAGCAGCTCAAGCTGGTCGATGACGTTCCTGGTCGTCAGCTTCGTCTCGAAGACGCCGGATTCGATGCCCTGTCGGAAGCGGCCGATGGCGCGGTCGTGATAGGCGACGTAGTCCTTGTGGCGCTTCAGGTTGTTCTCATAGTCCGCTACCGTCTTGAACGGCGCCGCCCCTTCGCCCGAGGCGAAAGTGGGATAGAAGGTGTGGAATCCCGACATGTGGTTGATCGGCCGGACCACTCCGAGCGCGAGCATGTCCGGCTCGAGATTCTTCAGCGAATCGCGGGTTTGCCATTCGAATACGTCATAGGCGATTCGGTCGGTGGGGCCGAGCTTCGAGCGATAGATCGCCCGCAGGGCCACGAGATCCGCCTCGGCGGCGGCCCGCTCTCCCCTGAAATATTCGTCGGTGATGAAGTCGCCGAGCCGCTCGGCGTAGCGCAGGTCGCCGCGGAAGATGGCGCCCACCGGGTTGCGCCTCAGATTGGCCTCGTCGCTCTCATGGAACAGCCCTTTCAGCCTTTCGGCTTCGCTTGTCGGCGCGGGAGCAGCTTCGCTCGCGGCGGCGGCCTTCGGTTCGGCTGGAGTCGTGGTGCAGGCGGTCAGGCTTGCGAGCGAAACCGCGGCGAGCAGGAGCGTGAATGTGTTCATGGGCTCTTGCTTAGCCGGGCGCCGCCGGAGGGGGAAGCGCAGCTAAAAATCCTCCCCCGGTTTCCCCCGGGGGAGGGGGACCTGGCGAAGCCTGGTGGAGGGGTCTTTCGGACTCGGCAAGCCCCCTCCACCGCGCATCGCGCGGTCCCCCTCCCCTGCAAATGCAGGGGAGGATTTAGGCTCAGGAAGCCCCGGTCGGCTTCACCCCATGCTCGGCGTACCAGCCCCAGGGGCGCTCGCGATACCATTTGGTGATGACATATTTGATCCCGCCCTCGACCGGACAGCCGGTGTGGAGCGAGAAGGTGTTGGGCTCGCCAAATTGGTCGAGATTGTTCCAGAGCAGGAGGTTGCCGGTGCGCGGCGTGACCCGGACCTTGGCGTTCGGGAAGAAGGTCTGCCCGCCGGCCTCCGGCTCGTTCAGGAAGATCATCGCCGTCCAGGTGCGCTGTCCGCCCTGGCGCTCCATCTCCGGCCAGTAAGGCTGGTTGGTGTAGAAGAAATCGTGATGCGGCTTGAACTGCTGACCGACCGCATAGCGCTGGCCCTGGATCGTCTCGCCGTGAGTGGGGTCGATTCCGGTCAGCCGGTTGATCTTCGCCTCCACCATTTGGTTGGCTCGGTCCTCCAGTCGAAGGTTGCAGCTTTCGCTGGTCCTGAACTCCGGGTCCGGGGTCGGCGCAAGCAGGCCGGAGGGGACCCGGTCCTTGTCGATCAGCTCTATGACCTCGGCGCATTCCTTGCGCGACAGGAACTCGCGGACGACGAAGATGTCGAGTCCCTGGGCCGGAAGCTTGAAGGCGTTCGGGGTCTTCAGGACGCGCTCGCGCACGAAGTTGCCGATCTGGATCCGGTAGAGGGCTCCCGGATCGCCCATCGTTCTCGGACTGGTGCTCATTGGATCGCCTTTCCGCGGACCATTACATAGTCGACTTGCTCCAGGGCCCGGACGTCGCGCAAGGGGTCGCCCCCGACCGCGATGAGGTCGGCGGAGTATCCGGGCGCGATCCGGCCGACTTCCCTTTCCATTCCGAGCAGCCGGGCGGCCCCTGTGGTTGCCGAGGCGATGGCCTCGGCGGGACTCATCCCGGCGAGCTCGACCATCAAAGCGAGCTCCTGGGCGTTGCGGCCATGCTCGAAGACGGCGGCGTCCGTGCCGAAAATCACCGGCACGCCCGCCGCGCGGGCTGCGCGCGCCGCCTTTCCGACCTCGCTCAGCGTCTCGCGCACCTTGGCCTCCACAACCGGTGTGAAGATGTTCTTGCCGAGCCGCTCGCGGATTCCGGTGAAGGCCATCAGCGTCGGCACCAGGGACGAGCCGGAAGCCTTCATCGCGGCGATCGCCCTTGAATCGGCGAAGGTGCCGTGCTCGATCGAATCGACCCCCGCCCGAGCCGCCGCCTCGATCCCGCGGGCGCTGTGGGCATGGGCCGCGACCTTGAGGCCGAGCGAGTGGGCGGTGTCGACGATCGACTTCATCTCCGAGTCGGTGAAATGCTGGCCGAGGCCGCGCGCCTGCTGTGACAGCACGCCTCCGGTCGCGGTGATTTTGATGAGGTCGGCGCCGGCACGTGAGAATTCGCGGACCCGGGCCGCGCACTGCTCCGGACCGGTGCATGTATTGTCCACTCCGAGCGCCTTGATGACTTCCGGGCGGAAACCCGAGACGTCGCCATGGCCGCCGATGACCGAGATTGCGGGCCCGGACGAGACGATTCGCGGCCCCGGGATCACGCCTTCGGCCGTGGCTCGCCGCAAAGCGAAGCCGACCAGCGGCGGCGAGCCCAGGTCGCGGACCGTGGTGAAGCCCGCGAGCGCGGTGATGCGCGCATTCTTGGCCCCCACCAGGGTCGCCCATTCGGTGGGATCGACCGCCTCGTCGCGGAAGTCGCCGCCCGGATCGCCGGAAAGGTGGACATGCATGTCGATGAGGCCGGGCAGGACGGTCTTGCCCGAAAGGTCGACGAGCCTGGCGCCGGCGGGGGCCGGGGTCAGTCCGGCGGTCACGGCCGTGATCCGGCCGTCGGTGACGGTGATGGTCGAGGGGCCGGCGGCGGGCTTCGAGGCGTCCGTGATGAGGCGCCCGGCATGGACGACGACCGTCTCTCCGGCGGCCGGAGCGGCGGCGAGGAGGCTCAACAAGGCTATGAATCGCAAGCGCATTCTCGGACCTCCTGGGAAGGGCCTTACTGCTGCGCCGCCAATGCGTTGACAAGCAAAAAGCCCGGAGCGCTCGCGCGCCCCGGGCTTCTTGTTTCCGTCGCCCCAGCGAAGGCTGGGGCCCCGTGGGGTGAAGAACGCAGAGGCTTTCACCCCCTGGGGTCCCAGCCTGCGCTGGGACGACGCGAGGTTACCAGAAGAAGCCGTGGATCACGTCGAGCACCTCGCCGGTGTAGACGTCGACCAGGACCACGTCGTCATAATAGCGCACCCACTGGGTTCCGTAGGGCGCCGCCGGCAGGCGATACTGCCACGGATCGCTCAGCCAGTAGCGGTTCGAATAGAACAGCGAGTCGAGGTAGAAGCCGATCGAGAGCCGGTTGTACCGGTAGTTGCGATAGGGCGCGTAATAGGAGCCCGGGCGATACAGGTGGCGATTGGCGTAGCGGTAGCGCTGCCAGTCGTAGCGGCGATCGTTGCGCCAGCTATGGTCCCAGCTGCGGCGCCGGTCGCGGCGGTCGCCCCAGCGGTCGCCCCGGCCGTCGCGGTCCCAGTCGCCATAGCGGTCGCGCCGGTCGCGGTCCCAGCCGCCGCGGCGTCCGTCGCGCTGGCCGATGCCATGTTCGCGGCGAAGCTGCTCCTCGGTGCGCTGCTGGTTGCGAAGCGCCTCGCGAGCGTAATTGCCGCCAATCGACTCGTCGATGCTCTGCTGGTTGGCGGCACGGGTCTCCCTGACGCGCTGGCGATAGGCCTCCCGATTGGGATTGCGGTCGCCCCAGCGCTCGCCGCGCTGGCCGTCGCCGCCGCGCCCGCCGCTCCAGCTCTGGGCCTCCTGCTGCTGCTGATATACGGGCGCGGCCCGCTCCTCGCGCTGCACCCGGACTTCCTGACGCTCCTGCCGGGCCTCCTGGCGTTCCTGGCGGACCTCCTGGCGCTGCTCGCGGCGCTCGGAGCGCGCCTGGTTGCGCTCGCCCAGCGCACGATAGCGCTCCGCATTGCGCTCGGCGCGAGCGGCGGCGACATCAGGCTCCTGGGCCTGGGCCTGGGCCGCGATCGGCATCGCCGCCGCCGCCGTCATCAAAATTCCGAATAGGGCTTTACGCATCTGACACTCCTCCTGCCCGGCCGCCTTCATCCGGCCGCTCGACAAAGACAGCCTGTGCCGTACGCAGGATGAGCCGTTCCTGAACCGGTAACCGTCCTCCCGTCATCCCGGCGATCAAGTCCGGGATGGCGGCTAGTCCCCAACTCCCTCGCGAAGCGCCGAAACCTGGCGGGCCGCGTCGGCCGGGTCGATGCCGGGCGGCGGCGCGGCCGAAATCTGGCCCTCGCCGCTGCGCATCCTGCCGGCCCGTCGTACCGCTTCGCGGATCCGGGGATAGGTCCCGCACCGGCAGATATTGGTGATAGCGGAGTCGATCTCGGAGTCGGTGGGCTCCGGATTGCGGTCGATCAGGGCCGCGGCGGCCATGATCATCCCGGGGATGCAGAAGCCGCATTGCGGGACGTTTTCCGCGACCCAGGCCTGCTGGACGGGATGCGAGCGGTCGTTCGACAGCGCTTCGATGGTGGTGACGAAGCTTCCTTCGAGGTCCGCGATCCGCACGCCGCAGCTCCTCACCGCCTGGCCGTCGATATGGACGGTGCAAGCGCCGCAATGACCGGTGCCGCACCCATATTTGGTTCCGGTAAGGTTGGAAGCATCCCGAAGCGCCCAAAGCAGCGGAGTTTCCGGGTCCATCCGATAATGAACCGCTTGTCCGTTGACCGTGAACCTGCTCATAGGGGCTCCTTACTTGCCATG
>DASVUW010000425.1:0-8238 GCA_036386845.1 Allosphingosinicella sp.
ACCGATTATGCGATCTACATGCTCGATCCCACCGGGCAGATCAGCAGCTGGAACGCCGGCGCGCAACGCTTCAAGGGATATGACGCCGACGAGATCATCGGCGAGCATTTCTCCCGTTTCTATACCGAGGAGGACCGGGCGGCGGGAATCCCGGCGACCGCTTTGTGGAAGGCGGAGCATGAGGGCCGGTTCGAGGCGGAAGGGTGGAGGCTTCGCAAGGACGGCACCCGCTTCTGGGCGAACGTCGTCATCGATCCGATCCGGACCCCCTACGGAAGGCTCATCGGCTTCGCCAAGATCACCCGCGACCTGACAGAGCGCAAGCAGGCCCAGGAAGAGCTTCTGAGGACCCGGGAGGCCTTCTTCCAATCGCAGAAGATGGAGGCGATCGGCAAACTGACCGGCGGGGTCGCCCACGACTTCAACAACCTCCTCTCCGTCGTGCTCGGAAGCCTCGCTTTGGCGGAGCGCCGGCTGAAGCAGGGCCAGGACGTCTCGGGCCTGATCGGCAACGCGATCAAGGCCGCCGAACGGGGCGCGTCGCTCACCCAGCGAATGCTCGCCTTCGCGCGCAAGCAGGAGCTGACCCTCGAGCCCGTGGACCTTTCGGACCTGGTGCGGGGCATGGCGGACCTTGTGCAGCGTACGATCGGTGCCGGAGTCACCGTCGACACGCGCTTCCCGCTCATCCTTCCCCACGTGATGGCGGACCCGCGCCAGCTCGAGCTGGCGGTTCTGAATCTCGCGGTGAACGCGCGCGATGCCATGCCTCACGGGGGGACTATCACGATAGAGGCGAAGAGCGAGCGCGTCATCTCCTCGGACGACGGCCTTGCACCCGGCGATTACGTGCGCCTCAGCGTGAGCGATCATGGCGAAGGGATGGACGAGCAGATTCTCGCCCAGGCCGCCGAGCCCTTCTTCACCACCAAGGGCGTCGGAAAGGGTACCGGGCTCGGCCTCCCCCTGGTCCAGGGCCTCGCCCAGCAGTCCGGCGGCAAGTTCGTCCTCACGAGCGAGAAGGGTTCGGGGACCACCGCCGAAATCTGGCTTCGGGTCGCTCCGGCCGAAGCCGGCGACGTCGAGGACACGCCGGCCGAAGCCGCCGAGACCCCGGCCGGCCCGATCGACCCGCTGGTGATCCTTGCCGTCGACGACGATCCGCTCGTGCTCGAGAACACGGCGGCCATGCTGATGGAGCTCGGCCACAAGGTGCTTCAGGCGCAGTCCGGGCCCGAAGCGCTGCAGCTGCTCGATCGGGAGAGCGTCGACCTGATCGTCACCGATTATGCAATGCCGGGGATGACGGGCGAAGAGCTTACCCAGCGGGTCCTCGCCAACCAGCCCGGGCTTCCGATCCTCATGGTCTCCGGCTACGCCAGCCTCCCCGAGGGCGCCGCGGCCTCCGTTCCCAAGCTCGCAAAGCCCTTCAAGGAACACGAGCTCTCCCGGGCCATCTCGGAAGTCGTCGCACTGAAGCGGGCGGCCTAGCCAGCCCCGTCATTCCGGAAAGCCGGAATCCATGAACACGGACGGCTGGAAGCTCGTTACGCGACGCTTGTCGAAGACATTTGCCTTTTGGTCGCTTCAGGCTTCACCCATTGCCTCGATCATGCGCTCCCGCAGCCGCCAATCCGGGAGTCCGCCCTTGAAAACCCTGCTCGCCCCTGTCCTCATTTCGGCGCTGGCCGCCGGCAGCGTCGCCGTCGCCCAGTCCCGCCCGCAGCCGCACCGGCAGCCGCCACGTACCGATCTTTCACCCCTGAACGACGAGTTCGAAGGGCGCTCGCTCGATGAGCGATGGACCCTCTTCCACCAGCGATTCGGCTGGGCCGATATGATCAAGGCCATGGACGTGGGCGCCAGCGTCCCGGGCGCGCTTCATCTTCAACCCTACGATTCGGCATGGGTCAGGGACAGGGTCGCGCCGTTCCTGTTCCAGACCGTGGAAGGCGATTTCGACGTTCGGGCGCGGGTTCGCGTGCGGAGCGCGGCCGGGCCGATTCCCGGCGGCACCTGGTCGCTGGGCGGGCTGATGGCGCGGGTTCCGAACGGCATGAGCGTGAGCGACTGGGAGCCGTTCCGGGAGAATTGGCACTTCGTCACCACGGGAGTCGGCCTCGAGCGCGGAGCGACGGTGACGGAGACGAAAGGCACCTACAACAGCTATTCCTCGCTGAAGCTTCGTCCGTTCGGCTCGGGCTGGGTCGAGCTTCGGCTCGTCCGGGTGGGGATGACCCTGTTCGCGCTCGCCCGTCCGGAGGGCGGCAAGTGGCGGGTGCGGGACCGCTTCTATCGGATGGAGCCCAATCCGCACATGCAGGTCGGACTCATCGCCTATACGAGCAGCGACGACGTTCCGCCCGGGCCCGAAAACGCTGCGGCCACGAACCGTACCGTCGACAGGAACGCCCGGGTCGACATGCTGATGGACGTCGACTGGATTCGCTACGCGCGGCCCAGGCCCGACATAATCTGGGACTGGCGCGAACAGGTCCGCATTCACCCGCTCGCGGACCCGAACCTCGATGAGGCCGCGATCCTCGCCGCGCTCGGCGACTGACCGGTCAGGCCAGCTCCAGCGCTTCTTCCGCCGTGGAAACAGGCTCGCCGGCGACGATCACGATCGTCGAGTTGAAGCGGGTGATCCCGTAGAGCTTCTTCGCGAAGCCCTGGGGAAGCCGGATGCAGCCGTGCGAGGCGGGATAGCCCGGAACGCGCCCGGCGTGGATCGCCACCCCGCCCCAGGTCAGCCGCTGCATGAAGGGCATGGGCGCGTCGTCGTAGAGGTTGGAGCGGTGCATCGCCTTCTTCTGGAGAATGGGGAATATGCCTTCCGGTGTTTCGTTGCCGGGCTTGCCGGTCGAGACTTTCGAGACGTCCCAAAGCTCGCCCTTCCGGAAGACGAACATCTTCTGCGAGGGGAGGCTGACGACGATCAGGACTCCGCTTTGAAGCGCCTCGCCCGGGGTGGGTGGGGGAGGGGGCGGCGGCGGCGGCGCGGCCGGCTCCACCGGTGCCGTCGGCGGAGGCGCTTCGAGCAGCGTCTCGGGCGCCGGGGCCGGCTTCACGGCCGCCGCGGGGATCGGGGCCGCCGGCTCGATCGGCGGCGGGGCGTTGCTGGCGAGGAGGAGGAGCAATCCGACCCCGGAAACCGCCCTGCCGAGCAAGCTGTTCATGGCCCGTCTTTCCACCTGCAAAATTCGTTAACCGAACGCGTCAGGCTGGGGGCGGGTCCTGGCAATTGGAAGAATTCCCTCTCCCTGCAGGGGAGAGGGAAAGGTTCGCGAAGCGAACCAGGGTGAGGGCCCGTCGTACGTGCAAGGCACGGAACCATGCCCTCACCCTCCCGCAGCTACGCTGCGGGCCCCTCCTCTCCCCTGCAGGGAGAGAGGGAAGGGTCCCGCCCTCATCTCGCGCAGGCCTGGCCGCTGGACGACAGCTGGGTCAGCGAGGCGGAAGGGGAGGTGCTGATCGCCACGCCCTGCCGGCAGCGCCTCAGCTGGAAACGCACCTTGCGCGCCCTGAAATCGAGCGAGATCCGGCGAAACGTCTCGAGGAGGTCCGTGCCCAGAAGCAAGGCCGGCTTGTCCGCCAGTCCGAACACCTTGAACGGGGGGACGTCGGCAAAGGCCATGGGCACGTTTCGAAGGGTCACCGAGCCGAGCCGAAGCTCGCCGACCTGGGCGAGCTGCATCTCGACGGTCTTGCCGGTCACGCCGGTTGCGGTGACCGTCTTGAACTTGCCGATCCGGCGGCGGACGAGCTTGTCTCGAAGGGCCGAATTGCCGATCGTGATCTGGGACCCGGTGTCGATCACCGCGTCGAGCGTGAGGCGGCCGGCCTTGACCTCCGTCAGGATCAGCTGGCCGCGCTGGAGCCGGGCGGTGACGACGATGTCGCCGGGCTGGGATCTGACCGGCGTCGACGCGTCCTCGACGCGGATCAGCCGCTTTTCGAAATCCATCATCAGCCGCTCTCGGGCGAGCGCGTCGATCCCGATCATGCCGGCCCCTCCGAGATCGGCCTCGCGAAGGGCCGGAAGCTGGAGGTTGCGGATCGTGCTCGGGCCGAGGCTGAGCTCCTCGACATGCACCCGGTCCACGACGTTGCGGTCGGTCATGTTGTTCAAGGTGACCGGAGTGCCGAGCGGAAGCTTGAGGTCGCGGGCGATCCTGAGGCCGACCACGGACGTGTCCGCCCCGCTGTCCACGACGAACTGGTAGGGCCCGCGCCCGTTGACCCGAACCTCGACGCTGAGCCGCGTTTCCACCTTCCGGGCCCCGATATCGTCGCCGCCGATGTCGAGCGCCTCGTCGATGACCGCGGGCGGGAGCGCCGGCATGTTCGGGGGCGCCGGAGCCGGGCGCGGCTTGCCGATTTTGGGCGGCTGCGCGGGCGCGGCTTCGGACTGGGCCGGCGCTGAGCCTGCCAGCGCCCAGGCGAGGATCAGGCTGAATCTGCGAATGGCCAATCTCTTCCTTCCAGCAGGGCGGACCCGGCCTCAACTATCCCGCGCAGCGCCGTCCCTCCACGATTATTCGACCAAGCCACGCGGGTGAAGCTCACGAAGTTCACGGCGCAAATCCGAATTTGGTGCTCAAATCGCTAATTGGTGCCAGGCACCAATTAGCAAGCCGTTGAAATTGCTCGGGCCTGCCTCTCCGTCCATATCGGTAATTGGTGCCAGGCACCAATTATCGCGGGCGATGTTCGGCTTTTCCCCCGATCCCTCCGCAAAATGTCGGCGGTCCTCGTCGCACTTAGGCCTTGCCGCCCCCGTTTCCTCTCGAAGGGAACATGTACGAACAGGCGTTGCGGGCCAGGCCGGCGCCTCGGGGCCGGACAGGCCGCCCGACCCTCCGCGGCGGCGGCATAGGCGGGGATTTCAAATCGGGCGAGGAGGATGTTAGGACCGGCGCTCGTCGCAAGGCGGTAGGACGGCCTGCCGGGGGAGGAAAAGGGGTGGCGACTGTCGCAGGGGCAGGGGCCGCAGCCCGCGCGGCCTGGCTCGTCTTCTGGCTGTTCGTCTGCGTGGCAGGCGCATGGTTCGTCTACGAATCGGTCCTGTATGTCGCCGGCCGCGACCCGCAGCCGGGATCGACCCTCCTCAACCGGCATATCTGGTTCTTCGCGCATATGACGATGGCGATCCCGATCCTGGTCATCGCCCCTCTTCAGTTCCTGGGCGGGCTGAGGCGCGCTCTGCCGCGGGTCCATCGTTCGCTCGGCCGGGCGTTCCTGGCCTCGTCGCTACTGGCGGGAGCGACTTCGGTTTGGCTCGGGGCGACCATCCAGTATGAAGGCTCCCGGATTCCGCTTGCGATGTTCGGCCTCGTCTGGATCGGCTTTTCGGCCGCGGCCTGGATCTGCGCGGTGAAGCGCGACTTCGCCAACCATCGCCGCTTCGTCATCCGAAGCTTCGCCATCGGGCTCGCCTTCGTCTGGGTGAGGCTGCTCGGCCGCTTCGAGGCGCAGCTCTTCCCCTTCATCAGCGACACCCAGGCGCGCGAGACCACGCTCGAATATCTGAGCTTCATCCTGCCGCTGCTCGTGGTGGAGCTCTGGCTGAGCTGGCTCCCGCCGGTGCGCGACGCGCTTCGGCGGCATCGGCGCGGCGGCGGCCGGTCGACGCTGGAGTGAGCATCCGCGGACAGTCCGGCGACGGTCACGCGACCGTCACCGGTCGTCTCGCCTTCAGTCGAGCCGCTCGGAAGCGTTGCTCCACAGCCTCTCGAGCGCGCCTCGAAGCCGCTCGGTCTCGATCGCCGAAGGATCGCCGGTCTTCGGGTCCGCCGCCTCCAGGCTCCGGATCTCCGCAAGGCCGACCCGCGCGTGAAGCTCGTCCTCGAAGGCTTCCGCGGCCGCCCGGTCCCCGACCGCTTCGGCCTCGCGGCAATTCTGCGCCAGCGCGGCCAGTTCCTCCACTTCGACTTCGTTCATCTTCATTCTCCCTCATCGGCGGCGCGGGAGGAACGGCGGCTCCGCCCTGGGCCCGCGCACATCGCGGTTCGACGGCTGCATGCAGCATGCCAGAACGGGCGAAGTGGCTCATTTCCAAGGATTTTTGGCTCGCGTTCAGCCAAGGGGGGACCAAGCGTTCGGGATGACGCGCCGAATGTTGGGCCGATCGGCCAAGCTCGGCGCGCGCTCTACCGTGTCGCGGCGTCCCTCATCCCTTCACTCGATGACGGTGACGCCTTCTTTGGCCCACTCTTTGTCGACGTCGACGCCCTGCTCGTCCCATTGCCGGCGAGTCCAGCACCGGATCCGCTCGACGAGGCTGCCGGTATCGGCCGCGACCCGAAGGCAATACCGGGCGTCGGGACCCGCCGCCGGAGCGCCCGCCATGTCATCCCGACCGTAGGGCTGCGCCAGGGCCGGTGAAACGGCGACGATCAGGCTGAAGGCTGCGGCCAATGTCTTGTGTGCCATCGTCCAGTCCTTGATGGGGGGTGCACTATGCCATCCCCACCCGGTGGAGCTTAGCGAATTTTTCGAATCGAGGCGAGCCGGCCTGTCCCTGCTTCTCCGCGCCTTTGCGCCTCCGCGTGAGACAAAATTCTACCGCCTGTGCGAAAACGGACGCTGGAAGGATGGACTCACGCGGAGGCGCGGAGGCGCGAAGTGGAGGGGAGGGCGGCGAAGCGCCTCATGTCGCTGCGCAGCGAAGCGAGCGTCGGCTTGAGCGAAGTTCGCTTCGAACACGTGGTACCGGACGATGAGTTCGAGCTTCTCAGCAGCCGCCGCGAGATCGGGCGCCGGGACGCGCAGAAGCCGCTTGAGAGCGGTGGAGTGCCGCCCAAGGGCGCGATCGTAGACGCGCTGGTTTGTGCAATGCACCAGCGCTTCGAGCTCGCCGTCGACCTGCTCGAAGCGGGCGAGGGCCTCGTGCCACTTCCCATCATCCCGCCCCTTCCCGTCATCCCGGCGAAAGCCGGGATCCATGAACACGGGAGCAGGATCTGGAGTCGCGGCGGTGTTCATAGATTCCGGGTCAAGCCCGGAATGACGAACAAGGGGCAGGGCGCAGGCACCGGCTAGCAGCGCGCGGCGCGACAGCTTATGCTGGCCAGCAACCATCAGGCGCCTCCTGAAAAGGACGTTTGCGGGTGTGTGGAGCGACCCTTCCAAAATCCTCCCCTGCATTTGCAGGGGAGGGGGACCACCCGAAGGGTGGTGAAGGGGCAACTCTTCAACTTATTTACGGCTAAACCAAAAACAGGACCAGGTCAATAGCGGATAAACCAAAAAGACCCCGCGGCCGCCCACCCACCGGCCGCCACCCGATGCGCGGAGTCCGAATGCCTCCCGATCTGGAAGCCAAACTCGACGCCTGGATCGAACGCCAGCCGGACCCGAAGCCGTCGCGCTCGGAGGCGATCAGGCGTTTGTTGGAGAGGGCGTTAGAAAAGGACTGACTCCGCCAGGTGTATCTCGTTTCCGTCAGGGAGTAGCGATGGCCAGCAATTTGGAAGATCTTCTGGAGCGGATCGATGCGGTGGGAGGTCGGCCGCCGCATGAAAATGACAGCGGTAGCCTCTTGCATGCCTATGTCGCGTGCTTGAACTTTGCCGATTTATGCGCCGCCAATCTGATAGTGCTCGACGGGCCTGTGGATGTCCGATTAGCGCTTCGCGGCAGGTTAATCCGATTGCTGCACCAGCGGGCCGCGGATGAGGATGGAGAGGCTCTGGCTGCACTCGTTGATCAAACGGCGGCGGCAGCTGAGGAGGATAAGGGCCTTCGGCAGCGAGCTGATGCATTACACAGTGCGCTTTTCGCTCATCTCCCGCTTCCCACGCAGCAGTTGCTACTGGAGAGATGGGCGGGTCGCGGCACGCGTGGGGTGATGGCTCGGTGGTTGAAGGCCACCAAGGATCATCCGGAATTATTCGACGCTCAAATCGCCCTCAGCTACTGGCGGGCCACCAGGGACGCACGCGCCGCAAAGAGCCTCGCCTATCAGGCACCGCCCGAGCAGCTTGGACCGATCACTCCAGAGATCATCGCAGTCTGCGAGGAAGGATGGATCATTTCCAAGGCCGTTATCAGGGGTGGATTAGGTGACGACACTCTGTGGGACGCGATCCGAGAAGGGCAACCGGCGACATATCTTTATTTATGTGCGCGGACTGAGCGGCAGATTACAGACGACGAGGCATTCGATTTGGTCTGTCGGTGCCCCGGCATTGCAATTCACGGCGATAGAGGGCTGGGTATCTGGGCAGTAGGGCA
>DASVUW010000426.1:0-3628 GCA_036386845.1 Allosphingosinicella sp.
TGGACCGGGTCCTTGCCTTCATCGAACGGCAGGAGGAGCGCTTCGGGTGAGCTGGGTAGAGTTCCTGGCGGACGGGGCAACCTATCTCGTCATAGCGGCGGCGCTGGCGGCGGGGATCGCCGCATCCTTCGGCCGGGAGCTGGAGGCCGGTCGCCATCCAAACGGCGAATGGTGGATCCGCCGGCTGCTCATCACGCCCCTGCTCGTCATCGCCGCGACCGCGGCGACCGACCTTTTCGGACTGAGCAAGAGCGGCTCGGCTTTCACCGCGGCAATGCTCTCGATCGGAGGCTATGACGTCATCAAGCTCATCGAGTCGCGCTGGCTGCGCAGGGTTGGCCTGATCGACGGGGAGCCGCGCCAGCCCCCCGACCCTCCGGAAAATCCGCCGCCGGCCGGTCCTTAGCCCGGCCCGCCGGCGCTCGACGGCGCCTTCCGGTTCCTCGGTTGAGTTTCGGGCCGGGCCATGCTTTCATCCGCCGAAAGGGGGAAGCTCAATGGCTACGAATCCGACCGGTGAATCTCGAGTTCCGCTCGTCCAGCGGGCCAAGAACATCCTGACGACTCCGAAGACCGAATGGCCTGTAATCGATTCAGAGCCGGACTCGATCGGGGGCATCTACAAGAATTATGTCGTGATCCTGGCGGCGATCCCTCCGGTCTGCCTGCTGATCGGGATGTTCACGTTCGGCGGCCGATTCCTGCCGATGAACTACCTCATCGCGCAGGCGGTGATCGGCTACCTGGTCGCGCTGGCCAGCGTCTATATCCTGGCGCTGATCATCGAAGCGCTGGCGCCGAGCTTCGGGGGGACGAAAGACCGGGTGAAGGCGTTCAAGGTCGCGGCCTATGCCAGCACCGCCGCCTGGGTCGTCGGGATCTTCTACCTGCTGCCCCAGCTCCTCATCCTGGGCCTCGTCGGCGCGCTCTACAGCCTCTATCTGCTGTATCTCGGGCTGCCGGTGCTGATGAAGACTCCGGCGGACAAGTCGGTCGTGTATACGGTCGCGATCATCGTCGCGGCGATCGTCATCAACCTCGTTTTGGGTGCGATTACGGCGCAGATCCTCTTCTCGATGGTCACGCCGACCGCGATTCTTCCCGCGGCCTATCCCGGCTGACGCCGCCGGGGCCTCCGTCGATTCAGGACGGCGCCCACGCCTTTTCGGAAGGGCTGGCGAGGTTGCAGCTTAAAAGCACATCGCCCAGAAGCGCGCCATGGACGAGATCAAGCGCTCCTTCCCGCCGGTCGCCGATGCCCGGACCCGGCTGCTCGTGCTCGGCAGCCTGCCAGGCGAGGAGTCGCTCGCGCGCGCTCAATATTACGCCAATCCCCGCAACCATTTCTGGCGGCTGATCGGGGCGGTGACCGGGCTCGACCTGGTCCCCCTTCCCTACGAGGCCCGGCTCCAGGCCCTGCTCGAGGCCCGGGTCGGGCTTTGGGACACGGTCGGCGCCGCCACCCGGCGCGGAAGCCTCGATGGCGCCATCCGGGACCATCGCACCAACGACCTCGCCCATCTCGCCGACCGGCTGCCCGAGCTTCGGGCGGTCGGCTTCAACGGCGGCAAGTCGGCGGCGCTTGGAATGGCGCAACTGGCGGGACGGAGCGATCTGGCCCTGATCCCGCTGCCGTCGAGCAGCCCGGCCTACACCCGGCCGTTCGAGGAGAAGCTGACGCAGTGGATGAAATTGGCGCCTCACCTTTCGCCCCCACCGTCACCCTGAACTTGTTTCAGGGTCCAGTTTCGAGCATCGGGCGGGTCACAGGACTGGATGCTGAAACAAGTTCAGCATGACGGAGTAGCGAAATGACCGAAGCTTTCATCTGCGACGCTGTTCGAACCCCGATCGGCCGCTACGGCGGAAGCCTCGCCCACGTGCGGGCTGACGATCTCGCCGCAATCCCGATCCGGGCGCTGATCCAGCGCAACCCGGGCGTCGACTGGGACGAGCTGGACGACGTCATCCTCGGCTGCGCCAACCAGGCCGGGGAGGACAATCGCAACCTCGCCCGGATGGCGGGCCTGCTCGCCGGCCTTCCAGATAAATCCGGCGGGGTCACCCTCAACCGCCTGTGCGGCTCCGGCATGGACGCGGTGACCATGGCGGCCCGGATCATCCGCGGCAGCGACGCGGACATGGTCCTCGCGGGCGGGTCGGAGAGCATGAGCCGAGCCCCCTTCGTCATGGCCAAGGCGCAGAGCGCCTTCGACCGGAACGCCGAGATGTACGACACGACGATCGGCTGGCGCTTCGTCAACCCGAAGATGAAGCACGCTTATGGCGACGACACGATGCCGTCGACCGCTGAGAACGTTGCTCAGGAATGGCAGGTAAGCCGCGAGGATCAGGACGCTTTTGCAGTGCGGAGTCAGGACAAGGCGGCCACCGCCCAGGAGAATGGCCGCTTCGCCGCGGAGATAGTCCCCGTCGCCATCCCCCAGCGCAAGGGCGATCCGTTAATCGTCGACCGCGACGAGCATCCGCGCAAGACCAGCGTCGAGGCGCTCGCCCGATTGAAGCCGATCGTCCGGGGGGACGGCACCGTCACCGCCGGCAACGCGTCCGGAGTGAATGACGGCGCCGCGGCCATGGTGGTCGCTTCGGAGGAGGCGGCGAAGCGCAACGGGCTTACGCCGCGAGCGCGGATCGTCGGCGGAGCGGTCGCGGGGGTGCCGCCCCGGATCATGGGCATCGGCCCGGCCCCCGCCTCTCAGAAACTGTTGAAGCGTCTCGGTCTAAGTATCGGCGATATGGACGTTGTCGAGATCAACGAGGCTTTCGCCGCCCAGGCCCTGCCGGTCCTTCGCGAGCTCGGCCTCCCGGACGACGCCCCGCACGTCAACCCGAACGGAGGCGCGATCGCGCTCGGGCACCCGCTCGGGATGTCGGGCGCCCGCCTGGCCATGACGGCGACCGAAGAGCTTCGCCGCAGAGGCGGCCGTTATGCTTTGTGCGCCATGTGCATCGGAGTGGGCCAGGGCATCGCGTTGGTGATCGAGCGGGTGTGAAGCGCGCGTCGTCCCAGCGAAGGCTGGGACCCCAGGGGGTGAAAGGCGCCGAGTTCTTCACCCGCCGGGGCCCCAGCCTTCGCTGGGGCGACGGAATCGCGTCCCGCGCGTTCATTGCGGCAAAAGGCGCGTCCTGCTAGGCGCGTCGCCGGGAGAAACGCATGTATACGACCGAGCTGGGCAAGTCGAAGAACGTCGCTTCCACCGAGGATGCGGAGAAGCTCGCCGCCTTCGAGGCGCGGGTGGCCGCCGACGAGTTCGTCGAGCCCAAGGACTGGATGCCCGAAGCCTATCGGCGCACCCTCACCCGCCAGATCTCCCAGCATGCCCATAGCGAGATCGTCGGAATGCTTCCCGAGGCGAACTGGATCACCCGCGCCCCTTCCCTCCGGCGAAAGGCGATCCTCCTCGCCAAGGTCCAGGACGAGGCGGGTCACGGCCTCTATCTCTATTCGGCCGCCGAGACCCTCGGCACGAGCCGCAGGGAGATGATCGAGGCGCTCCACTCGGGCAAGGCCAAGTACAGCACCATCTTCAACTATCCGACCCTCACTTGGGCGGATATCGGAGCGATCGGCTGGCTGGTCGATGGCGCCGCGATCATGAACCAGGTC
>DASVUW010000427.1:0-2851 GCA_036386845.1 Allosphingosinicella sp.
TCGCCTGGTCCCCCTCCCCATCTGGCAATGGGGAGGACGAGCTACGCCGCGCTCGCCAGCTTGTAGTCCCGATACTCTTCCCTCAGCGCCGTCTTCAAGAGCTTGCCGGTCGCCGTGTGGGGAAGGCTCTCGACGAACACTATCTCGTCGGGAAGCCACCATTTCGCGACATGACCTTCGAGATGGTCGAGGATCTGCTCCGGCGTGACCTCCGAGCCGGTCTTCCTCACCACCAGCAGGATCGGCCGCTCGTCCCATTTCGGATGCTTGACCCCGACGGCCGCCGCCTCGGCGACTCCCGGGCAGCCCACGGCTGCGTTTTCCAGGTCGATCGAGCTGATCCACTCGCCGCCCGACTTGATCACATCCTTCGACCGGTCGGTGATCTGCAGCACTCCGTCCGGGTGGAGCGCGGCGACGTCGCCCGTGTCGAACCAGCCATCCTCGTCGATGCAGTCCCCGTTCGAGTCCTGGAAATATTGCCGGATGATCCAGGGACCCCGGGTCTGGAGCCGCCCCGACGTCTTGCCGTCGCGGGGCAGGACATTGCCCTCCTCGTCGACTGTCCGAAGCTCGACCGCGAACGGAGCCCTGCCCTGCTTGCACAGCAGGGCGACCCGCTGCTCGCGGCCGAGCTCGTCCCAGTCCCCGCTGCCCGCGCCGACGGTGCCGAGCGGCGACATCTCCGTCATCCCCCAGGCGTGTCCGACCCTTATGCCGCGATCCATGAACCATTCGATCATCGCCCTCGGCGCCGCCGAGCCGCCGATATGGACGGTGGTCAGCTTGCCGAGGTCCTCGCCGGTCGACTCGACATGGTTGATCAGGGCCAGCCAGACGGTAGGGACCCCCGCCGTATGGGTCACGCCTTCGGCCCTCATCAGGCCGCACATCACCTGGGGCGTGTAATCGGCCGAGAAGACCATCTTGCCGCCCGCCATGGCGGTGCAGAAAGGCAGGCCCCAGCCGGCCGCGTGGAACATCGGCACCACCGGAAGCACCACCGAGCGGGCGCCGAGGTCGAACACGTCCGGGCTGAGCTGCATCATGGCATGGAGCATCGCGGAGCGGTGCTCGTAGAGCACGCCCTTGGGATTGCCCGTGGTTCCGCTCGTGTAGCAGAGCATCAGCGGGTCGCGCTCGCCGCCCTCGACCCAGGCGTAATCGTCGCTTTCGGACTCGATCAGCGCGTCGAACCCGCCATCGTCGAAGCAGATGAAGTGCTCGATGCTCGTCCAACGCGCCTTCAGCCGCTCGACCAGGGGCGCGAAGGCGCGGTCGTAGAGCAGCACCCGGTCCTCGGCATGGTTGGCGATATAGACCAGCTGGTCGTCGAACAGCCGCGGGTTGATGGTATGGATGACCCCGCCCATCCCGATCGTCCCATACCAGGCGACGACATGGCGGGCATGGTTCATCGCCAGGGTCCCGACCCGGTCGCCCGGCTTCAGCCCGAGCCGCTCGAGCGCCCGCGCCAGCTTGCGCGAGTCGCGGGCGATCCCGGCCCAGTTCGTCCGAACCGTGTTGCCATCCGCGTACAGCGACACCAGTTCGCGATTGCCGTGCTCCCGCGCCGCATGGTCGAGAATCCGAGTGATCCTCAGCGGCCAGTCCTGCATCCCTCCGAGCATGATCCCTCCAAGCGCCTGGAAGGGTCAGTCTATGCGCTCAGGAGACTAGCGCAAGCCGCGGTTGCGGGGCGACCGACAGACGCACGGCGACGACGCCCTCTATCCGTTCGAGACGCGCAGCGAGCTCGGCGTCGAGTCGGAAGTCCCGGCCCAGCACGAGGAGCGCCTCGCCGGGGTTCAGCTTTACCCTGAGGTGGAGCTCGCCATGGCCGCCGCGTTCCTCGGCGAGGGCTTCGTGGAGGCGCTTGATCGAGTCCACATCGTCCACTTCGACCTCGAGCTGGAGCCGCGCGCGCCTCGACAGAGTCTCGAACAATTGAAGCGAACGGATCGTCACCCGCGGGGCTTCCTCGCCGGGGCGGCGGTCGAGCTCGACGTTGAGGAGCGCGCAGGCGCCCGACTTGGCGGCCGCCTCGATCTGCGCCGCGGCATCGTCGTCGAACACGGTGGCGACGAACTGGCCCGAGGAATCCGACATGGTCGCCATCAGGTATCGCCGGCCGCGGGCCGAGGTGCGGGGGCGCGCCTCCTCGACCATTCCCGCCATCACCGCGCCCGTGCGGCCGCCATCCGGAGGGGCTGGAAGCGACGCCAGGGCCGCATAGCTCTTCGCCCCATGGGCCTCGGCGAGATGCCGGTAGCGGTCGACGGGATGGGCGGAGAAATAGAAGCCGAACGATTCCTTCTCGGCGGCCATGCGCTGGGCCAGGGTCCAGGTCGCGGCCACCGGCATCCGGATCGGGACCACGTTCGATTCTCCGCCCCCGAACAGGCCTCCCTGGCCGCTTTCCCGGGCGTCGGCGGCGCTCGCCGCATGGGCGAGCAGGGTCTCCGCCGCTGCGAAGACCGCGGCGCGATTGGGATTGAGCGGGTCGAAGGCGCCGCCTCCGGCGAGGCTCTCGATCTGGCGCCGGTTCAGGAGTCGCGGATCCACCCGCTCGGCGAAATCCTCGAGCGACTTGAAGCCGCCGTTGGAGCGCCGCTCGTCGACCAGTTGCTCCATCGCCTTCTCGCCCACGCCCTTGAGAGCGCCGAGGGCATAACGGACGGCGTGGCCCTCCTCCGCCTCCTCGACGGAGAATTCGGCTTCGGAGGCGTTGATGCAGGGCGGGCGGCACTCGACGCCCATGCGGCGCATGTCGTCGACGAAGATGGCCAGCTTGTCGGTCTGGTGGATGTCGAAGCACATCGAGGCGGCGTAGAATTCCACCGGATGATGC
>DASVUW010000428.1:0-2662 GCA_036386845.1 Allosphingosinicella sp.
CGAGATATTTGGGCGAGTTCCAGCGGCCGTTCTCATTGAGCCAGATGCGGATGAACTCGGCGACCGATTTCGCATCCTGGGTGACTCCCCAATATTCCTTGCCCTCGGTCTTGCCGAGCGGCCGGCTGAAGCCGGTGCCGACCGGATCGATGAAGACGATGTCCGTGGCGTCGAGCAGGCTGTCGGGATTGTCGAGGATCGGGAATGGCGGCGCCCCATCGTCGCGCGCGTCGGAGGGGATCGCCACTCTTTTGGGCCCGAAGGCGCCCATGTGAAGCCAGAGCGAGCCTGAGCCGGGTCCGCCGTTGAAGAGGAAAGTGACTGGCCGGCTCGGGTCGCGCGGCTCCTTTACGTAGGCGATCGAGAAGAGGCTCGCCTTGGGCGTTCCGTCGGCGGCCTTGAGATAGGTTTCGGAGGCGGTCGCGGTATAAGTCACGCGCTGCCCGCCGAAGGTGCCGCTGTGCCGGGTGACGGAGACGATCGGCGCCGGGATCGCCTTGTCTGACTCATTCTCCGCGGCAGGTGGGACGCCCTGCCCGAGGGCGGGCGAGGCGATTGAGAGAAGCGAAGCGGTAAGGAGGATCTTCTTCATGACCCCGAGCTATCGCACTCGCTCCGACCGAGTCAAAGCGCTTGCCCGGGGCCGCTCGGGCTGCGACTTTCCGGCGATGCGCCTGCGCGTCGCCACGCCTGGGGATTCCGACGCCGTCGCTTCGGTGCTCGGCCCCTCATACGGCCAACTGATGGCCGGCGCCTATCCGCCCGATTTGCTCAACAGGGCACTTCCGGCGATCACTCGCGCCAATCCCGCCCTGCTCTCGTCAGGCCGATACTATCTCGTCGAGACCGAGACCGGCGAGCCCGCCGGCTGCGGTGGCTGGAGCTCCAATCCGCCCGGCCGCCGGGACGACGATCCGGACCGGGCCCATATCCGCCATTTCGCCACCCACCCCGCCTGGACCAGGCGCGGGGTCGGGCGTCTCCTCTACGAGCGCTGCGCGGCCGACGCGAGGGCCTCCGGGTTCGCCCTTTTCGAAGCCTGGGCCAGCCTGAACGGGGAGGGCTTCTACGCCTCCCTAGGCTTTCGCCCGCTGGAAGCTATCGAGACTGCGATGCCGGGCGGGGTGATGTTCCCCGCGATCCGGATGGAGCGAATCTTCTAGCGGCCCAGGCCATCCTCCCCGGGCCACGTCGCCGGCCGGCAACCGCCGGAGAAATGCGCGCAGTCGAACCAGTAGCGCGTTCGCTTCGCGGCGGCACTTTTGGGGAAGCGCTCGTGAAGCAGGGTGAAGGCCGCTTTCGAATGGGGGCCGTGCCCGCCCTGGCGCTGGCAGCCGTAACGGGTCGCCCGGACGGCCAAGGCGAGCGCCTCGTCCTGGCCCGCGGAACGGCCGGTCCAGGCCAGCGCTCGCCCGGCAAGAAGCCTCGGCGCGCACTCGATCTTAGAGAGCCTTTCCTGCTCCGACGCTCCGCGGGCGTTCCAAAAATAGCTCGAAGCGAGCAGCGGCTCGAGGGTCGGGCGGGCTCCTGCGACCTCCAGCGCATCGTCGCGGTCGCGACGGAAATATTCGTCCGGTTTGCCGAAAAACTGCTGGTAGAAGAGCTCGTCCAGCTTCGCCGAGTGGCGGCCAATCTGCCAGGCGCACCACCAATTATTGTCGCTATGCTGATGGGTGTCGATGCGGGTGAGGCCTTCCCCGCGATCCGACGATTCCGGCTCCCGCTGGTGGGTCGTTATCAAGATGTTGAGCCCCGGAGAGCGGAGCACGTCGAGCAGAAGGCGCCGGTCGCCGGGCCGCGCCCCTCGACCGGCACGTGATGTCCAGCCGGCGGTGATCTCCGGATTGAGCCGCCGCATCAGCCGGTCAAGACCGTCGGGGACGCGCCGGCCCATCGCATAGAGCCGGCTCCAGGCGACCCGGGCGAAGCGGGCCCGTTCCTGCGCAGCCACGTCGCCGCGCTCCGCCAGCCGGGCAAGCGCGGCCGTGGACAAGTGGTTGAAGAGGACCGCCCGCTCGGACGACGGATCGGCCGCCATCTGGCGGACGAAGCGGTCCTCGTCCTCGGCGAGCAGCAGCAGCGGCAGGTCGTAGTGGCTGCCATATTCGTCCTTCAGGACGAGCCGGTCGCGAAGCGCGCGGGCGTCGGTGATCCGGCCGGCCGCGATAAGGTAGCGCAGGCTCGCGGCGACGGCGGAGCGGTAGTGGCGGCTGTCCTGCCACGGCCAGCGCTCCAGGCGGTCGAGCGTCTCGGCGAACGTTCGTCCGGGGTGATCCGACCGTGGGCCGTTCATAAGGCCGGTTCGGACCCGATGATAGAAAAGGGTCGGCAGAGCGGCCAGGCTGGAGTCGTCGGCGCAGCGAAGCGCCTGCGCCGTCTCCGGATCGGGCCAGCGTCCCAGGGAATGGCCTGGATCCAGCGATGCCTCGGCGACTTCCCAAGCCCTTGAGTCCAGCCCTTCCCTCGCGTCGCCCACGAAGCTGTTCCACGCGGAGAAATCGCTTCGTTCCTCTCGGGCGCGAACCCAGCTTCCCCGCTCATAAGGCGATTTCGGAGCGAGGACCCACGCGGCCAGCCGGTTCGTCTTCGCCGCTTCGGCCATGGCGCGGCTTGCGAACGCCTTTTCGGGCACGGCTCCGGTGAGCCACCAGGCCGGGTCGGC
>DASVUW010000429.1:0-4433 GCA_036386845.1 Allosphingosinicella sp.
GACGGATCGGGCTGCTCCAATTTGAACAGAACCGACTCTAGCTGCCTCCCCATCTCCGTTGCGGAGGCAAGCTTATTTCCGGTAGCCGATATGCTTCTCGAATTCGGCGAGGATGCTGGTCCAGAACTGGAGATGGTCGATGAACAGCGCATGCGACATGCCGCCGTCGTCGAGGTCGACGTCCATCTCGAGGACGGGATCGTTCTCCTTGTCGAGGAAGGCGCGGCCGAAGCGTTTGGTCCGGTTCCATTCGTTGATCCTGTCGAGCGCGACCGGGGCCTTGAGGTCGTAGCCCGAGTGGAACTGGACCGTGGCGCAATCCTTGTTCCCGGTGCAATTGTAGAAATAGATCTGGAAGGTCGTTCCCGACGCCCCGCTGGTGATCATCGGATCCCCGACCTTGTCGGCGCCGAGCTTGGCGGCGAAACCTTCCTTCTGGAGCGCGCGCACGAGCGACGCCGGGTCCTGGCCCCTGACCATCTGGGCCTGGACCGGAAGCGCCCAAGCCCCGGCGAAGGCCGCCAGCGCAAGCCATTTGTATCTCATGCTTATCCCCTTTGTCCCGGCGGCAGACTGTTCCGGGCGCCGCTGTCTGTCAATGTCCCCAAACCCATTGCGATGGCAGGGCCGCTGCCCTAGAAGCCGCGCAACTTCGCGCCCCCTTCGGAGAGTCTCGATGGCGTCGACCGCCGCCGGATATTTGCCCATACTCCTGTTCCTCGCGGTCGCCCTGTCGCTGTCGCTGTCCTTCGTCGTGTTGCCGATGATGGTCTCGAAGCTGACCGGCGCGGCCAATCCCTATGCGGACAAGCTGGCGGAATATGAATGCGGCTTCCCGGCCTTCGAGGACAGCCGGGCGCAGTTCGACGTGCGATTCTACCTGGTCGCGATCCTGTTCATCGTCTTCGACCTCGAGGCCGCCTTCCTTTTCCCCTGGGCGGTGACCCTGGGCTATATCGGGATCGCGGGCTGGGCGGCGATGATGATCTTCCTCGTCGAGCTCACTTTGGGCTTCGCCTACGCCTGGAAGAAAGGCGCCCTCGAATGGGAGTGATCCTCGACCCGCGCCACGAGAACCGGAGGCCGTCCGACCTCCAGCAGCCGGACCCCGCCTTCTTCAACGATCTGAGCGCGGAGGTTTCCGACAAGGGTTTCCTCGTCACCTCGACCGAGGACCTGTTCCAATGGGCCCGGACCGGCTCGATGTGGTGGATGACCTTCGGCCTCGCCTGCTGCGCGGTCGAGATGATCCACGCCAACATGCCGCGCTACGATCTCGAGCGGTTCGGAGTGGCGCCGCGCGCTTCCCCGCGCCAGTCGGACGTGATGATCGTCGCGGGCACATTGTGCAACAAGATGGCCCCGGCGCTCAGGCGGGTCTACGACCAGATGTCGGAGCCGCGCTACGTCATCTCGATGGGCAGCTGCGCGAACGGCGGCGGCTATTACCATTATTCCTATTCGGTGGTCCGCGGCTGCGATCGGATCGTCCCGGTCGACATCTACGTCCCGGGCTGCCCGCCGACCGCCGAAGCCCTGCTCTACGGGGTGATGCAGCTGCAGCGGAAGATCCGCCGAGTCGGGACGATCGAGCGTTGAGGGGCTCGCGCTGACATGGCGAACAACTCCGCCCCCCGGATCGCGCCCCGCGAAGGCCTGATCGGCGAAGTCACGGCCGCGCTCGGCGATGCCCTGGTCGAGGCCCGCGACGCCGTCGACGAGGTGTCGCTGACCGTCCGGCGTGAGACCATCCTCGAAGTGTGCCGCACCCTTCGGGACCGGTTCGAATATCAGCAGCTGATGGAGATCGCCGGGGTCGACTATCCGCAGCGCTCGGAGCGGTTCGAGGTAGTCTATCACCTGCTTTCGCTGACCAGGAACCACCGCATCAGGGTGCGGGTCTCGACCGACGAGGACATGCCGGTGCCGTCGGTGACGTCGCTGTGGCCCGTCGCCGGATGGCTCGAGCGCGAGGTGTTCGACCTTTACGGAGTGATCTTCGAAGGCAATGACGATCTTCGCCGGATCCTGACCGATTACGGCTTTCGCGGCTTCCCGTTCCGCAAGGACTTCCCCCTCTCGGGCTATGTCGAGCTTCGCTATTCGGAGGAGCAGAAGAGGGTGGTCTACGAGCCGGTGCGGCTCGCGCAGGACTTCCGTCCGTTCGACTTCCTGAGCCCCTGGGAGGGCGCGCAATATATCCTTCCGGGCGATGAGAAGGCTCCGGAAGCGCCGGGGGCACCGACGCCGCTGAAGGCCGGGGAGATCAAGAAGTGATGGCGTTTCTCGTCGTCCCAGCGAAGGCTGGGACCCCGGCGGGTGAAGAACACCTGCGGCTTTCACCCCCTGGGGCCCCAGCCTTCGCTGGGGCGACGGTGGCCGCATGACCGTCTCGTCCCCGGCTCAGGATCACGAGACCCAGGTCGCCCGCTCGGGCGCGACCGAGTCCGAGATCGCCAATTACACGATCAACTTCGGGCCTCAGCACCCGGCGGCGCACGGCGTGCTGCGCCTCATCCTCGAGCTCGACGGCGAGATCGTCGAGCGCGTGGATCCGCATGTCGGCCTGCTCCACCGCGGCACCGAGAAATTCTGCGAGTACAAGACCTACATCCAGTCCATCCCCTACATGGACCGGCTCGATTACGTCTCGCCGATGTGCATGGAGCACAGCTACGTTCTCGCCATCGAGAAATTGCTCGGCCTGGAGGTGCCGCTCCGGGCGCAATATATCAGGACCTTCTTCGCCGAGCTGACCCGGGTTTCGAACCACCTGCTCAACATCGGAAGCCACATCATGGACGTCGGGGCGATGACCCCGAACCTGTGGCTGTTCGAGCCGCGCGAAGACATCATGAATTTCTACGAGCGCGTGTCGGGCGCCCGGATGCACGCCAACTACTTCCGTCCCGGCGGGGTCCACCAGGACGTTCCGGCGGGGCTTCTGGAGGAGATCGTCGGCTGGTGCGATTCCAAGCTCCTCCCGATGTTCGAGGACAGTTTGAGCCTCGTCGTCGACAACCGGATCTTCAAGCAGCGCAACGTCGACATCAGCGTCGTCTCGAAGGAGGACGCGATCGCCTGGGGCTTCTCAGGGCCGATGATCCGCGCCGCCGGAATCCCCTGGGACATCCGCAAGTCGCAGCCCTACGACGCCTACGACCGGGTCGAGTTCGACGTTCCGGTGGGGACCAAGGGCGATTGCTACGACCGGATGATGGTCCGCGCCGAGGAGGTCCGGCAATCGGTCCGGATCATGAAGCAGTGCCTGGCGCAGATGCCCGAAGGTCCGATCGCGTCGCTCGACCGCAAGGTGGTCCCGCCCAAGCGGGCCGAGATGAAGCAGTCGATGGAAGCGCTGATCCACCACTTCAAGCTCTACACGGAGGGCTTCCACGTCCCCGCGGGCGAGGTCTATGTGGCCACCGAAAGCCCCAAGGGCGAGTTCGGCATCTATCTGGTCTCGGACGGCACCAACAAGCCCTACCGGGTCAAGATCCGCCCCACCGGCTTCAGCCATCTCCAGGCGATGGACTTCATGACCCGCGGCCACATGCTCGCCGACGTCACCGCCATCCTCGGCAGCCTCGACATCGTCTTCGGGGAGATCGACC
The DNA here is from genome assembly GCA_036386845.1 of Allosphingosinicella sp. Classification (GTDB taxonomy): domain Bacteria; phylum Pseudomonadota; class Alphaproteobacteria; order Sphingomonadales; family Sphingomonadaceae; genus Allosphingosinicella. Next base: position 3,615 of record DASVUW010000429.1, read on the forward strand.
GCTAATGGCTGACATCCTTCCTAACTCGATCCCTGACGTGGAGGGCCTTCGCGCGCGGTGGGGTTCGTTCGCATTCACCGCGGAGAACCAGGCCAAGGCGCAAGTGATCATCGGGCGCTACCCGCCGGGGCGGCAGCATAGTGCGATCATTCCGTTGCTCGACATGGCGCAGCGGCAGGTGGGGGCGGAGACTGAGACGCAGGGCTGGCTGCCGGTGCCGGTGATCGAGTATGTCGCCAAGTATCTCGATATGCCGTACATTCGCGCCTACGAGGTCGCGACTTTCTACACCATGTTCAACCTGCGCCCGGTCGGCCGCTATCACCTGCAGGTGTGCGGCACGACGCCGTGCATGCTGCGCGGCTCAGACGAAGTGTTTCGCGCCTGCAAGGCGAAGGGCCTCGCCAAGGGCCAGACCAGCGAGGACGGGCTGTTCACGCTCAACGAAGTCGAGTGCCTCGGCGCCTGCGCCAACGCGCCGATGGTGCAGATCAACGACGACAATTATGAAGACTTGACCTTCGAGACCACCACCGCGCTGCTGGAAGCGCTGGCGCGGGGCGAAACGCCGAAGCCGGGCCCGCAGGTCGAGCGCCAGACCAGCTGCCCGGTCGGCGGTCCGACCAGCCTCAAGAAAATGGCCGAGCGCAATTACGATTACCGGGGGCAATGGTAATGAATAACATCGTCAAGATCATTATCGCCATCATCGTCGTCGTGGTCGCGTGGAAAATCCTCAAGGGGATCCTTGGCCTGGCCATCGGTATCGCGCTGGCCGGACTGCTGATCTACGGTGGTATGAAGCTGCTCGGGGGGCCG
>DASVUW010000430.1:0-5417 GCA_036386845.1 Allosphingosinicella sp.
CGCCTGTCCCCTCGGCCCCTCCAGCCCGCCATCCCGATCGACCAGAAGCCGCGCGTCGTCGCTCGCGGCCTGGGCCAGCTCCGAAATCTGCTCCGGGCTCGCCAGCCGGAACTGCGCCTCGCCGGATTGCTTCGTCCCGAGTATCTCGCCCGCGCCGCGAAGCCGAAGATCCTCCTCCGCGATCCTGAACCCGTCATTGGTCTCGCGCATCAAAGCGAGCCGGGCCCGGCCGGTCTCGCTCAGCGCGTTTCCGCGAAGCAGGAGGCAGATCGAGCGCCCTTCCCCTCGGCCGACCCGGCCGCGAAGCTGGTGGAGCTGGGCGAGGCCGAAGCGGTCGGCGCCCTCGACGATCATCAGGGTCGCGTTGGGGACGTCGACGCCCACTTCGATGACGGTGGTGGCGACGAGGACGGAGACGGCGCCCTGCTGGAACGCCGCCATCACCTCGTCCTTCTCCGGTCCCTTCATCCGCCCGTGGACGAGGCCGATCTTGTCGCCGAAGCGAATCCGGAGGATCCGCGCGCGCTCCTCCGCGGCCGCCTGGTCCGAGACCTCGCTCTCCTCGACCAGCGGGCAGACCCAATAAGCCTGGCCGCCGCGGGCGATGTGTCGGGCGAGCGCATCGGTAACGTCCGGAAGCTTCTCGAGACTGAGCACCCTCGTCTCGACCGGCTGGCGGCCCGGCGGCATCTCGTCGAGGCGGCTGACGTCCATCTCGCCATATTGGGTGAGGGTCAGCGTGCGCGGGATCGGGGTCGCTGTCATCACCAGGAGGTGCGGCGGACGCTCGGCCTTGGATGCCAGCATCATCCGCTGGGCGACTCCGAAGCGGTGCTGCTCGTCGACCACGGCGAGGCCGAGCCTTTTGTAGGCGACCGACTGCTGGAAGATGGCATGGGTCCCGACGAGGATGTCGATGGAGCCGTCCGCGAGGCCCATGAGGGTCGATTCGCGGGCCCTGCCCTTCTCCCGCCCGGTCAGGATCGCGACATTGACCGGGAGGCCCGCGAGCTGCCGGGAGAGGGTCTCGAAATGCTGGCGGGCGAGGATTTCGGTCGGGGCGAGCAGTGCCGCCTGGGGGCCCGCCTCCACGGCCGTCAGCATCGCCATCAGCGCGACCAGGGTCTTGCCTGAGCCGACGTCGCCCTGGAGAAGGCGCAGCATCGGAGTCTCCTGCTGGAGGTCGCCCTCGATCTCGGCGACCGCGCGGCGCTGGGCGCCGGTGGCGGCATAAGGGAGCTTGACGGCCTCGCGAAGCCGCCCGTCCCCTCTCAGCGGCACTCCGCGACGGCGCTTCGACGAGGCCCGGACCAGCATAAGAGCCAGCTGATTGGCGAACACCTCGTCATAAGCGAGCCGCGCGCGCGCGGGCCCGGTGCCCGCGCTTCGGTGAACGCTCCCGAGGGCCTCCTGCCACGACGGCCAGCCCCGCGCGACAAGCAGGCTGGGCTCGATCCATTCGGCAAGCGCCGGAGCGCGAGCGATCGCCTGGCCGGCAAGATCGGCGAGCCGGCGGTTGGTGAGCCCTTCGGAGAGCGGATAGACCGGCTCGCGCTCCGGCAAATCGAGCGCCTCGCCGGGCTCCAGCACATAGTCCGGATGGACCATCTGGAGCTCCTGCCCATACATCTCCATCCGGCCCGAGACGACCTTCGGCACACCGAGCGGAAGCTGCTTCTTCGCCCAACCCGGATTGTGGAAATAGGTGAGGCTTAGATAATTGCCGGCCCGGTCGGCGGCATGGACCCGGAACGGGCTTCGCCCGCCCGCCTGGCGGTAGTCGACCGGAGTGATCACCACCGTCACCACGCCGCCCGCATCGGCCATGTCGAGCACGTCCACACGCTTGCGCTCGATCCAGCTGACAGGGATGTGAAACAGGATGTCGACGACCCGGTTCAGGCCGAGCTTCTTCAGGGGCTTGGCGAGCGCCGGCCCGATCCCTTTCAGGACCTCCACTTCGGCGAAGAGCGGGTTGAGGATGTCGGGGCGCATGGGAGCCTCGTAAGTCGAGCTTCGCAGCCTAACAATCCTCCCCGGAACGGGGAGGGGGACCATGCGAAGCATGGTGGAGGGGGCCCCGCGTCTCCGCTGCTCCGGGGCTGGGCCCCCTCCACCACCGCCTTCGGCGGCGGTCCCCCTCCCCGTTCCGGGGAGGAACAGGAGCCCTTGATTACGCCGCCGACCCGATGTAACTGAACCTCTGCGGACCGGGCCCCTCTGGCGGGCGTCCTCCTGGACGACCGTGATGTCGGACCGCATCGGGCTTGGCCCGGTGCAGTTCCACGGCCCTTCGCCTTCCTGCGCCGAAGCTTCGCCCGATTTCGATGATCGATCGATTTTGGAGAGAGGCTATGAATCCATTCATCTACCGCCTGAGCGTCGTCCACCGCCGTCTCGACGACGAGATAAGGCGCGAGCTTCAGCGGCGCTGGCCGGACAGCATGAGGCTGCTCCGGCTCAAGAAGCTGAAGCTTGCCGTCAAGGATCGGCTCTACGCCGGGCAGCGGCGGGGAACCGCCGGCGCCTGAACATCCGGCCGGCGGTCAGACCCCATCCCGTCGGCCTTCCCTACCCCCCCGCGGACCGGGCCCCTCTGGCGATCCCGCTGGATCGCGATGTCGGCCGCACATCGTAACAGGAGGCCCAAATGGAATTTGTAACCCTGCTCTGGCTGGGCAAGCCGCTCTGGATGTGGCTCGCCTTCCTCGCCATCGTCGTCGTCCTTCTCGCCCTCGATCTGGGCGTCCTCCACCGCAAGCAACGCGAGATCGGCGTGCGCGAGAGCCTCGTCCTCTCCGCCGCGTACATCGCGCTGGGGCTCGGCTTCGGCGGCTGGGTCTGGTGGTACATGGGCGAGGGCGCCGGCCTCGCCTACCTCACGGGCTTCGTCATCGAGAAGAGCCTGGCGATGGACAACGTCTTCGTCATCGCGATGATCTTCACCTATTTCGCGGTTCCACGCCTCTACCAGCACCGGGTGCTGTTCTGGGGAATCCTGGGCGTGATCGTGCTCCGCGCGATCATGATCGGCGTCGGCGCGGCGATGGTCCAGCAGTTCGGCTGGGTCCTCTATCTCTTCGCCGCCTTCCTGATCTTCACCGGGATCAAGATGTGGCTGATGGCGGAGAAGGAGTATGACGTCGGCTCGAGCCCGGTGCTTCGCTGGATGCGCAAGCGCCTTCCGGTGACGGAAGGGCTTCACGGCGACAGCTTCTGGGTGAGGAAGACCGACCCCGGCACGGGCAAGCCCGCCTGGTTCATCACGCCGCTCTTCCTGGCGCTCGCGATGGTAGAGATCGTCGACGTCGTCTTCGCCGTCGATTCGGTGCCGGCGATCTTCGCGATCACCTCCGATCCGTTCATCGTCTACACGTCCAACATCTTCGCGATCCTCGGCCTTCGCGCCCTCTATTTCGCGCTGGCGGCGATGGTTCACCGCTTCCACTATCTCAAATATGCGCTTGCCGTGCTTCTGGTGTTCATCGGCTCCAAGATCTTCGTCGCCGACGCGCTGGGGCTGGCCAAGATACCCCCGGTGGCGTCGCTGTCGGTCACCTTCGCGATCCTCGCCGCGGGCGTCGGCTGGTCGCTGTGGAAGACTCGGGAGGCTCGCCCGGCGGCCGCAGGCTAACGAATCGTCGCCCCAGCGAAGGCTGGGGCCCCAGGGGGTGAAGGGCGCCGCGCTTTTCACCCCCCGGGATGCCAGCCTTCGCTGGCATGACGGCAAAGGGGCCACTACATCGCGCCCTCACCAGCCGCCGGGATGTCCCGCGCGGCCTTCTGCGCATGGAGCTCTCTTGGACCCTTCCGACCGCCTCAAACGCCTGCGCTTCCGGGCCTGGCACCGCGGGGTCCGGGAAGCCGACTTCATGATCGGCGGATTCATCGACACCCACGGAGACTCCTGGGGCGAGGCGGAAATGGCCTGGTTCGAGGCGCTGCTCGAGGAGCAGGACGCGGACATCATGGCCTGGGCAATCGGAACCGTGGAGCCTCCGGAGCGCTACGGCGGGGCGATGATGCGGCGGCTCCAGCAACTCAACTATATCAAGCACCCCGAATAAGTGACCGACCTCCACAAGATCCTCTCGGCGAAGAAGCCGATGACGCTGGCCGGCGCGCCCGCGGGCTTCCTTCCCTGGCTCGCGGCGGATCTCGCGCGCGCCTCGAAAGGCCGAACCGTGTTCGTCGCTCCGGACGAGGCGTCGATGCGCCATCTCCAGGACGCCGCGACCTATTTCGCGCCGGAGCTGGAGGTCCTGTCCTTCCCGGCCTGGGACTGCCTGCCCTACGATCGCGCCTCCCCGTCCCTGCGCGCGTCCTCGGAACGGCTTGCGACCCTCCACGCGCTCCAGCGCAAGACGGACAAGCCCCAGCTGCTCGTCACCACCGTCAACGCCGCCACCCAGCGGACCCTCTCGCCCTTCCGGGTCCGCCAGCTCGTGGCGAGGCTGGCGCCGGGCGAGCGGATCGACATGGCGAAGCTCTCCGCCCTCCTCAGCGCCAACGGCTACCACCGCACCGATACGGTCCAGGACGCCGGCGAATTCGCGGTCCGGGGCGGGATCGTCGACCTGTTCCCGTCGGGCGAGAGCGAGGGCCTCCGGCTCGACTTCTTCGGCGACGAGATCGAGAGCGTCCGCCGCTTCGACCCGGCCACCCAGCGCACCAGCGGCAACGAACAGGGCGGCTTCACCCTCCTCCCCGCCGCCGAGACCCTGCTCGACGAAGACAGCGTCAAGCGCTTCCGATCCCGCTACCGCGAACGCTTCGGGGCGACGGCGACCGGCGATCCGATCTACCAGGCGGTGTCGGAAGGGCGGCGGCTGGCCGGGATCGACCATTGGCTTCCCCTGTTCGAGGAGCGGCTCGACACGCTGTTCGAGCATCTCCACGACGACGACATCGTCGTCCGCGACGCCCACGACGCCGGCGCCGCCGACGCGCGCTTCGAGGCGATCGCCGATTATTACGAGAACCGGAAGCGCGCCCAGTCGTCGGACCCGGGCAGCTACCGGCCGCTCGAGTCCGAGACCCTCTATCTGGCGCGCGACGAATGGGAGCGGCTGATCGAAGGCCGGCCGCTCCACCTCGCGACCCCGTTCCACGAGCCCGAGAGCGCCACCGTGCTCGACTTCGAGGTCGACCCGGCGCGGGACTTCGCTCCGGAGCGGTCGCAGAACGCCAACGTCTATGAAGCGGTGGTCGAGCATGTCTCTTCGCTCAGGAAGGCCGGCAAGAAGGTGGTGCTGGCCAGCTACTCCGCCGGGGCCCGTGAACGGCTCAAGGGGCTACTGGCTGACCATGGACTGAAGAAAGCAGTCGAAGTCGACACCTGGCAGGAAGCGCTCGGCGCCTCAGCTCCTCCCCGGGACGGGGAGGGGGACCATGCGAAGCATGGTGGAGGGGGCCCA
>DASVUW010000431.1:0-5548 GCA_036386845.1 Allosphingosinicella sp.
GAAGGGAGGGGTAAGGGGTGGGTAGGCGAGCGTAGCGAGACTTCCTGCGGAGTCCGAGTTTCGGCCGCCTTCGGCGGACCCACCCCCGTCCCCTCCCTTCCAGGGAGGGGGAGTTAGGTCATTCCACCCGGTAATCCGTGACGACGAGGCGGGCGGGGCCGGTGGCGAAGATTCCGTGGCCGTAGCCGTCGCCGCCGCCGAGGACAAATCCGACCTGGTCGGCGTCGGCCAGAGCGGCCCTGAAGGCGTCGGGACTCGTGGTCGCCTTGCTGGTCTCGATCGCCGTCCAGGGTCCGTCGAGCGGCGCTACCATCACATGGTTGCCGGGAGTCATCGGGGCGTGGGTGGCGAAGGTCGCATACCAGCGGTAGGTCTCGAAGCGCCCGCGGCCGCTCCAATTGTCGCCCCTGCGCTGGAAATAGAGGGTGATCATCGACCCCGATTTGCCGTCGCTCGACGCCAGGATCCGCGTTCCGGGCGCCGCCTCGACCCGGTAGCGCATCACGATCCGGCGCTTGCCGGCGAGCGGCCCGTGGTGGAAGGTCACCGCATGGAGGCTTCCCGGGGCGCCGGGAATGTCGACATGCCAGCCGCCGGCCCGGCGGGGCGTCGGACGAAGCGGCAGGCCCTTCGAATAATTGCGGCCGCGCACGAAGGGGCCGATCGTCCAGGCCTCGGGGTCGGAGGCGGCGGCGGGCTGGGCGGTGGCCTGCGATTCCACCCCGCAGGCGGCGAGGAGGGCGAAGGCGAAGAGGGCGGCGGTTCGAAGCAGCATGGCCGGCATATTGCGGGTGGCTTCATGTCTGGCCGCTGAATTCCGCCCTCCCGGGAGCCCGGAAGCCGGGACCCCGGGGGAGGCCCGCGAAATCGGAAATTCGTGCCAAATCGGAAATTGGTGCCAGGCACCAATTTCTGAATCCTCCCCGAGATTTCTCGGGGAGGGGGACCGCGCGAAGCGCGGTGGAGGGGTTCTTTCAGAGTCAGCGAGGCCCCTCCACCACCCTTCGGGTGGTCCCCCTCCCCTGCAAATGCAGGGGAGGATTAGAGGCCCGCCCGCCTTTCCTCGGACTTCCTGAGGACGTCGTAGGCCGCCTGGACCGCCTGGAAACGCTTGGCCGCCTCCGCGTCGCCCGGGGCGGCGTCGGGGTGGTTGGCCTTGGCGAGCCGGCGCCAGGCGGCCTTGATCGTCTCGAACGGAGCGTCCGAGTCGTCGATCTCGAGCGTTTCCAGCGCGCGCATCTCGTCCCGGCTGCGGCTGCCGTCGCCGGGACCGCCCCAGCCATAATGGTTCGCCTGCCTGTAACCCTCCGAGCCCCGCCGCTCGTCGGCCTCGCGGGCGGCCGCGTCCTCGGCGGTCAGGCCCTCGAAATAATTCCAGTTGCGATTGTACTCGGCCGCATGGGCCTCGCAGAAATACCAGCGATCCGGGCTGTGCGGGCTTTTGGGAGCGGGACGGTCGCCCGGCTCGCTGCAGCCCTCGCGGTCGCAAAGGCGGACCCGCACGGCTTCGCGCTCGGCTCCATAAGCGCGCCAGCGCGGAAATCCCCAGTCGTTGGAGCGGGTGTGTCGAGCCATTGTCGCTTCTTAATCCTAACCCGCGGGAAAAGTGCCAGAGGATCTATAAGCCGGGTTCTGTCCACCCCGTAAGGGGCTGTGCGGCCATTCATCTGGGAGACGGATCGCTCCGCCCCTCAAGCAATCAACCCGGACGGCATAGGGCGGAACGAGCCCTCGGGGTTTCCCCAAAAAGTACTACTTTTCGGGGTGGCCCCACGCCATCCCTATTCGATCTTGCTCCCGGTGGGGTTTGCCGTGCCGGCCGCCGTTGCCGGGACCGCGGTGGGCTCTTACCCCACCCTTTCAACGTCACGCCTCCGAAGATCCGGGCCGAAGCCCGGCGCGACCTGCTTTCTGTGGCACTTTCCCTGGGGTCGCCCCCGCCGGACGTTATCCGGCACCGTCATTCCGTGGAGCCCGGACTTTCCTCTCTGCTTCGCCAAGGCTTCGCAGGGCAGGCCCACGGCCTGCTCTGCATAGCTTTAGCGGCGCAGAGCGGCCGCCCGATCCTCTGACCAGGGATCACTTAGGCGGTGCGCTCCGGCTATCCAAGAGCAAACCGAGAAGGATGGCCCTCGTCTCCCCGTCTATCTCGCCGTCTATCAGCTCCGGGCGGAACCGGCGCTGGAAGGCGGCGACGGCAGCCTTGGGCTTGTGGACGTCGTAGCCGTAGCGCTCGAGGGCGAGAAGGAAGCCGCCGTCGGTCCACAGGGGATCGATCAGCTTCTCGGTCGGGCGGGGCATTGCGAGGCCGAGCCGGGCGAGTCGCCCCCAGTCGAACAGCTCGCCGGGATCGCGCTTGCGCGCCGGGGCGATGTCGGAATGGCCGACGACGTAGGGCGGACGGATTCGGTAGCGTCCGACGATGTCGGCGACGAGGGGGATCAGGGAGTCCATCTGCGGCTCCGGAAAGGGCCGGTAACCGAAATCATGGCCGGGATTGACGATCTCGATCCCGAGGCTCGCCGAATTGATGTCGACCGCGCCCCGCCAGAAGGCCCGGCCGGCGTGCCAGGCGCGCTTCTCCTCGTCCACCATCCGCAGCACCTGCCCGTCCTCCTCGACGAGATAGTGGCAGGAGACCTTCGCTTCGGGGTCCCTCAGCCGGGCGATCGCCGAGGCCGAATCCTCCATTCCGGTATAATGGAGGACGAGCATCGAGACGGGCAGAGCGCGCTCGTCGAAATTGGGCGAGGGAGCGTCGATGAACCCGTCCATCGGCCCCTCCCGCGCCAAAAACGGCGCGGCGTCAAGGGGTGGCCCCCCTCCCCGTCATTGCGAGCGCAGCGAAGCAATCCAGTGTCGGTCCCGAGGCCCGCTGGATTGCTTCGTCGCTTCGCTCCTCGCAATGACGGATCCTTTCACGCTGATCGTCAGGACGCGGCGCGGCGGCGCTCCGGCTGCTGGGGGACCCGAAGGTAGAGGCCGCGGCAGTCTGGGTCGGAGACGAAGGCGCCGGTCTGGCCGATCACCGTCTCGCCCGCGCCGAGCATCAGGGCCCCGTCCTCCGCGGTGGCGGAGGCCAGGCGGGCGAAGGCGGTTCGGCGCATCTCCGGCGAGAAATAGAGGAGAACGTTGCGGCACAGGACGATGTCGAACCGCTCGGACGGAGCCGCCGGGCCGACCAGGCTGCGGACCTCGAAGCGCACCGAGCGCTTGAGATCGGCGGCGATCCGCCAGGCGGCGCCTGGAAGCGCCTCGAACCAGCGCATCATCTGGACGACGGGCAGGCCGCGCTGGACCTCGAACTGGGAGTAGATTCCGCTCCTCGCCTGCTCGACCGCGGAGCGGGAAACGTCGGTCCCGACGATGTCGATCGTCCAGCCGCTCCAGCGCGCCTTGTGCTCGGCGAAATGCATGGCGATCGAATAGGCTTCCTGGCCGGTCGAGCAGCCGGCGCACCAGATGGAGAGCCGGCGCTCGCGGCGGCGAAGAGTCTCGAGCCGGGCAAGGCCGGGGCCGAGCAGGAGATCGAAGGCCTGGCGGTCGCGGAAGAAGAAGGTCTCGTTGTTGAGCAGCGCCTCGACGACTTCATCGGCAAGCTGCTCGTCGGACCGGGCGACCAGAGCCGCGACCAGGCCGCCGAGCGATCCAATGCCGCGCTCGCGCATCAGCGGCTGGAGCGCCGTCTCGATCCGCCAGTGCCGGCTCATCGTCAATTGCTGGCCGGTCCGGGCCTCGAGCAGGCCGGCGAGGATCCGGCTGGAAGAGTCGTTCAACTGCACCCGGCCGGCTCCACGCGGGCGGAGATCACGGCCGCGAGTCCGGCGGGCGCAAGCACCGCGAAGGCCAAGCCGGCCTCGACGACGGCCCTGGGCATCCCCCATACCGCGCAGCTCTCGCGGTCCTGGGCCAGAATCGTCCCGCCCTGCGCGACCAGCTCGCGGCTCCCGGCGAGGCCGTCGCGGCCCATTCCGCTGAGCATGATCCCCAGGGCGCCCGCACCGTAGGCGGCGGCGACCGCGGCGAGCATGACGTCGACCGAGGGGACGCAGCCGCTCTGAGCCGAATCGCGGTCGAGCCTCACCGTCGCCCGCCCGCGCTTCCGCTCGAGCCGGATATGGGCGTCGCCCGGCGCAATCACGATCTCCTCGGGCCGGAGCTCAAGCCCGTCCTCGGCGATCCGGGTGGTGCGTCCCGAAGCGGTTTCCACCTGGCGGGCGAAGAACGGGACGAAGGCCGCGGGAAGGTGCTGAGTGATCAGGATCGGCGCTCCGATCCTGGCGGGCAGGGCGCTGAGCAGGGCGGTGACGGCGTGGAGCCCGCCGGTCGAGGCGCCGACGGCGAGGCAGCGGAGGGCGGCGGGCGAGGGTTCCAGCGCATTGGGGGTCTCGCGGCGGCCCATCCGGCGGAGTCGTTCGGCCAGCACCTCGGAGAAGCGGCCGTTAAAGGCTTCCGCGCCCGGCTTGGACAGGGTCTGCGCGGTGCCGGGGGGGAGCAGCCGGACGGCGGCGTCCGAGTCTCCGCCGCAATAGGAGGAGACGATGAGCACGCGCGCTCCGCCGCCTTGCCTGACGATGTCGGGAAGCGCCTCGAGCCCGCTCGTCCCCGGCATCTCGACGTCGAGAAGGACGATGTCCACCGCGGTGGAGGGAAGCAGCCGGAGCGCCTCGTCCGCGTCGGCGGCGGTCGCGACGATCTCGAAATCGGAAAAGGCGCCGAGCATCCTGGACAGGACGGCCCTCGCTACCTGCGAATCGTCGACGATCATGAGCTTCAACGGGGGCGGGGCCGGAGCGGTCTCCCCCGCCGCCCGGGCGGAGGGCCGGGTCACGCCACTCCGACGATCTGAAGCTTGCTTTCGAGGGTCTCGCGGTCGAACGGCTTCATCACATATTCGTCGGCGCCGGCGTCGATCGCGGCCCGGATATGGGCGGCGTCGTTCTCGGTCGTGCAGAAGACGACCTTGGGCTGGGGTTCGAACTTCCTCTGGCGGAGGGTCCGGAGGAACTCCATCCCGCCCATCACCGGCATGTTCCAGTCGAGCAGGACGACGTCGGGCATCCGGGCCTCGCAGCGCTCGAGCGCCTCGCGGCCGTCCCCCGCCTCGTCGACGGAGAAATCGAGCGTTTCCAATATGTGGCGGGCGACCTTTCGGATCACCTTCGAATCGTCGACGACCAGGCAGCTCTTCATGCTCGCTCTCGCTCTTGTCCGCGGCCGCAACCTAGCCGCAATAAGTTAACCGGGGCCTTAAGCCGGCTTCCCATGGCCCCGCTTCGTCCCCTCTCCCGCTTTTCGCCTCAGAGGAGGGGCCCAAGCCGAAGGCTTGGGAGGTGAGGGTCTTTTCTGAGTCCGGTGTACAGACCCTCACCTCCCACCGCTTCGCGGCGCGCCCCTCCTCTCCCGTGAAGGACGGGAGAGGAGAAATATGTGTCAGGCTCACGCGGCCTCCCGGGCCGGGCCCGCGATCAGGGCCTCGACGTCGGCGAGCAGCAGCAGATCACCTTCCGCCTCGATGGTGGAGCGCCCGATCCTTCGCCAGCCGCCG
>DASVUW010000432.1:0-11312 GCA_036386845.1 Allosphingosinicella sp.
ACGGCAACCCTCACTTTTCCCGTCAATCCGAACGGGAGCCGCCGGTTCGGGCGAGTCACCGTCGAGGGCCGGCCCCTGTTCAACGCCAGGCACATCCAGAGGATCGCCCGCTGGAAACCCGGCGCGCCTTTCGAAGCGGCCCTGGTCGAGGACCTGCGGCGGGCGCTGATCGCCACCGGCCTCGTCTCCACGGTCGCGATCCGGCCGGTGGCGGCGGCGGACAGGAGCGTCGACCTCGCCGTCTCGCTGGAACGCGCTCCGATGCGAACCATCGCCGGACAGGCCGGCTACGGGACCGGCGAAGGGATAAGGGTCGAGGCGAGCTGGCAGCACCGCAACCTGCTCCCGCCCGAAGGCGCGGTGACGCTCCGGCTCGTCGCAGGGACCCAGGAGCAGCTCGTCGGCGCCGTCCTCAGGCGCAACAATTTCCTCCGCCGCGACCAGGTCCTGACCGCTCAGTTCGCGGTGAGCCATATCGACCGGGCCGCCTATGACGCCCGGACGACCATTCTCTCGGGGGCGATCGAGCGCCAGACCAACCTCATCTGGCAGAAGAAATGGACCTGGTCGGCCGGCGCCGAGCTGGTTGCGACCGACGAGCAGGATGTCGACCTGGAGAGCGCAACGACCCGCCGCCGCACCTTCTTCATCGGAGCGCTTCCGGCGAGCCTCAGCTATGACGGCTCCAACGACCTGCTCGACCCGACCGCAGGATATCGCCTCGCCTTCCGGCTCTCCCCCGAAGCCTCGCTCCAGTCCGGCACCTTCGGCTATGGACGGACCCAGATCGACGCCAGCGTCTACCAGCCGTTCACGCCTACAGTGACCCTGGGCGGGCGGATCCGGCTCGGGACCATCCTCGGCGCCGCGCGCGACCGTATCGCTCCGTCGCGGCGCTTCTATGCGGGCGGCGGCGGATCGGTTCGAGGCTATGGCTTCCAGAGGCTGGGCCCGCGCGATCCCGTCTTCGACGATCCGATCGGCGGCCGGAGCCTGACCGAATTCGCGGTGGAGGCCCGGATCCGCTTCGGCAACTGGGGCGTCGTTCCGTTCCTCGACGGCGGCAACGTCTCAACCTCCCCACTGCCCAAGTTCGACAATCTTCGCTTCGGCGCGGGCGTCGGAGTGCGCTACCATACGCGCTTCGGGCCGATCCGGGTCGACGTCGGAACGCCTCTCAACCCGGGCGGCGGCGACAGCCGGATCGCCGTCTACGTCTCGCTCGGCCAGGCCTTCTGATGAGCGACAGCGACGATCCACCGCCGCGCCCTCGCCGCCGCCACGGCTGGCTCTCGAGGCTCGCCAAGTGGACCGTCGGCCTCGTCTTGACCCTCGCGCTCCTCGCCGCCCTGCTCGCGGCGTTCCTCGACACGAATGCGGGCCACCGCTTCATCGCCGACCGGATCGCCGCAATGGCTCCGAAATCCGGCCTCAGGATCCACATCGGCCGGATCGAAGGCTCGATCTGGAGCGATACGAAGCTTCGCGACGTCCGGCTCTACGATCCCCAAGGCCTGTTCGCGGAATCGCCCTCGATCGAGGTCGACTGGCAGCCGCTCGCCTGGGTCACCAACCGCCTCGTCGTCCACCGCCTCGAGGCGGACGTCGCGGCCCTCCACCGATTGCCGAAAATGAGGCCGAGCGACCGGCCGAGCCCGGTCCTGCCGGGCTTCGACATCCATATCGGGCGCCTCGAAATCGCCCGCCTCAGGGTCGGAAAGGCGGTGGCCGGGAAGGAGCGGGTGGCGAGCCTTTCGGGCGAGGCCGACATCCGCTCGGGCCGGGCCCTGGTGAATCTCAAGGCGGCGGTGAAGGACGGGGACCGGCTGTCGCTGTTCCTCGATGCCGAGCCGGACCGCGACCGCTTCGATCTCGACGCCCGGCTCTCCTCCCCTGCCGCCGGGGTCGCAGGAGCGATGCTCGGGACCGGGCGCCCCATCGCGCTGACCGTCGAAGGCGACGGAAGCTGGGCGCGCTGGAACGGGATCGCCCGGCTCGATCTTTGCCGACGGCGAACCGCCGACCTTCGGCTGCGCGCCGAGAAGGGCCGCTACAGCCTCGCCGGCCGGCTGGCCCCTGCGCAATTCTGGAAGGGCAAGAAAGCGAGGCTTACCGCGCCGGTAGTCCAGGTGACGGGCACCGCGACTCTGGAGGACCGGCAGCTCGAGGGCCGGCTCGCGCTCCGCTCGCCGGCGCTGAACGTGGTCGCCACGGGCACGATCGACCTCGCGCGAAGCGCTTTTCGCGACCTTCGAATCGGCGCCGATCTGCTCCGTCCGCCGGCCCTGTTCCCGAACATGACCGGCCAGAAGGTACGGCTGGTCGCCCTGCTCGACGGCCCGTTCAGGACCTTCGCTTTCGCCTACCGCCTCACCAGCCCCCGGGTCGCGTTCGACAGGACCGGCTTCGAGGACGTCTGGGCGCAGGGGCGAGGGCGCTTCTCGAGGGCGCCCGTAACGGTGCCTGTGGTCATGTCGGCCCGGCGGGTGACCGGAGTGGGCGACGTCGCCGGCGGGATCCTCGCGAACCTCCGGGTCGAGGGGCTGCTCAAGGTCACCGGCAAGGCGCTCACCGGGGAGGGGCTGACCCTCACCTCGGACAAGCTCAAGGGCAAGCTCAGCCTGTTCGTCGACCTCGTCACCGGCCGCTTCGACGTCGTCCTCTCCGGCGGCCTGACCCGCTATCTGATCCCGGGCCTCGGGATCGTCGACGTTTCCACCGAATTGAAGGTGGTCCGGCACCCGAGCGGCAAGGGCACCCTGGTCACCGGCAAGGGCCGCGCCTGGGTGAGGCGCTTCGACAACCGGTTCCTTGCCGGGCTGGCGGGCGGGCTTCCATACCTCGAGGCGGACCTGGTCCGGGGCAACGACTTCATCCTCCATTTCAGGAACCTCGTCCTGACCGCGCCCAAGATCCGGATAGCCGGCACCGGCTTCCGGCGGCGCGACGGCACCTTCTTCTTCGAAGGCCAGGGCGCGCAATCGACCTACGGGGCGTTCGCACTGAGCCTCGACGGCCGGATCGAGCGGCCGAAGATGGCGATCCGGCTGGCCCGGCCGAGCGAGGCGCTGGGTCTGAGCGACGTCCTTCTCAACCTCGATCCTACCCCCGCAGGCTTCGCCTATCGGGCGGCGGGGCGATCCCATCTCGGACCCTTCACCTCGAACGGAGCGATCCTCCTTCCCAAGGGCCAGCCGGCCCTGATCCAGGTGGCGGCGCTGAACGTTTCGAACACGAGGGCCTCGGGGGCGCTTCGCTCCGACCCCGGCGGGTTCGCCGGGCAACTCGCCGTCGAGGGCGGAGGCCTCGCGGGCCGCCTCGTGTTCAGCCCCTTCAACAACCTCCAGCGGGTCGCAATCGACCTCAGGGCCGACAATGCGCGCTTCGCCGGGCCGCCGCCGATCGTCATCCGGACCGGGCGTCTGGAAGGCGTCGCCCTGCTGGATCCTGCCGGAACCTCGCTCAAAGGCACATTGACCGCTCGGGGCCTCAGCCGCGGAGCCCTCTCCATCGCCAGCCTGAACGCGAGCGGAGAGCTCCGTGGAGGGACCGGCCAGGTCCGCGCGCGCATCGCCGGGACTCGCGGCCGGGACTTCGTCTTCGACACGGTCGCCGAAATCGCCCCCGGCCGGCTCCGGCTGACCGGGCGGGGGACGGTGGACCGCCGGGCGATCGCGCTCACCGAGCCGGCGGTGCTGGTCCGCGAAGGCGACGGCTGGCGCCTCGCCTCCACCGCTTTGACCTTCGCCGGGGGCAATGCCACGGTCTCCGGCCTGTTCGGCGGATCGGCCAGCGAATTGAACGCCCGGGTCCAGTCGATGCCGCTGGGAGTGCTCGACATCGGCTGGCCCAAGCTCGGGCTCGGCGGAAGCGCGTCGGGCACGCTCAGCTACCGGTTCGGAGCCGTCGGAGAGCCGAGCGGCGACGCCAATCTGAGGATCCGCGGCCTGACGCGGTCGGGCCTGGTCCTGTCGTCGCGTCCGGTCGATATCGGGGTGGTCGCGAAGCTCGCCGGCGGCGGCGCGGCGCTGCGCGCCGTCGCGGTCAGCGAGGGACGGACGATCGGCCGCGCTCAGGTACGGCTGGCGCCGATCGGCCGGAGCGGCAATATCGGCGAGCGGCTCAGCGCAGCGCCGCTCTTCGCCCAGCTACGCTACAACGGGCCCGCCGACACGCTCTGGCGGCTGACGGGCGTGGAGCTGCTCGACGTCTCGGGCCCGGTCGCGGTCGGCGCCGACGCTCGCGGAACCGTGAACGACCCCCAGATCCGGGGGTCGCTGAGGACCGAGCGGGTCCGGATCGAAAGCGCGGTCACCGGAATGGTGATCGAGAATGTCCGGGCGGCGGGCCGCTTCGGCGGCTCAAGGCTGGTCCTGGACAGCTTCGCCGGGACCACCAAGCGGGGCGGATCGGTGACCGGCCGGGCCACGTTCGACCTCGCGGGGCCCAAGGGCTTCGGGATCGACATCGCGCTCCAGGCCAGGGCCGCCCAGCTTCTCGACCGAGACGACATCAAGGCGCAGGTGACGGGCCCGGTCGCGATCCGCTCGGACGGCGAGACCGGAAGCATCTCGGGCAAGGTCGACCTGGTCAGCGGAAGCTTCAGGCTGGGCGCCGTCACCGCGTCGACCCGGGTGCCCCGGCTCGCGGTCCGCGAGATCAACCGTCCCGCCGGCGAGCCGCCCGTGGCCCGGCGGCTCTCGCCATGGCGGCTCGACCTCGACGTCGGTGCCAGGAACCGGCTGATGGTCGCCGGGCTCGGGATCAACAGCGAATGGAGCGCCGACCTCAAGATCGCCGGCACCGTCACCGAGCCGAGGATAAGCGGCCGGGCCGACCTCATCCGGGGCAGCTACGACTTCGCCGGACGCCGCTTCGACCTCGAACGGGGCCAGATCCGCTTCCTCGGCGAATCGCCGGTCAATCCGGTGCTCGACATCACCGCCGAGGGCGGGGTGCAGGGCCTGAACGCCGTCATCCGCGTCACCGGCCGCGGCCAGCGTCCGGAGATAGGGTTCAGCAGCACGCCCGCTCTGCCTCAGGACGAGCTGCTCAGCCGGCTCCTGTTCGGGACCTCGATCACCAACCTGTCGGCCCCCGAGGCGCTCCAGCTCGCGGCGGCGGTGGCCTCGCTCAACAACAGCGGCGGCGGCCTGGACCCGATCAACGCCGTCCGCGCCGCCACCGGCCTCGACCGGCTTCGGATCGTGCCGGCCGACATCACCACCGGCCAGGGCACCGCGATCGCCGCGGGCAAGTATCTCGGACGGCGGGTCTATGTGGAAGTCGTCACCGACGCGCGCGGCTATTCGGCGACCCTCGTCGAATATCAGATCACCCGCTGGCTCTCGCTCCTGTCGAGCATCTCCACCATCGGACGCGAAAGCGTGAACGTCAGGGTGTCCAAGGATTATTGACGGCGCGTTGCGCCGTCATTGCGAGGAGCGAAGCGAAGCCATGACGGCCAGTGGATTTGATCCATGTTTCCAACACTCTCGCCCGGCGGCAGCAATTCGTTAACGCGCAGGCGCTAATCTCCGCCCACCTCAACTTGGGGATGGGGACCGAATGTCTTCGGACGACGATAACGGCTTCGACAGCGGCCGGCGAGCGGAACGGCTTCCGGTGGACGCCGAGACCCGGCTAAGGCCGAACAGCTGGAGCAGCCTCCAGATCAGGATGCTCGACCTGTCCGCCTCCGGCTTCAGGGCCGAGTGCGAGGCGAAGGTCACTCGGGGCGGGAGCGTCTCGCTGGACGTGCCGGGAATCGGATCGGTCGATGCCCAGGTCGAATGGCAGCGCGGCGACCAGTTCGGAGCGCGATTCTTCGCCCCGATCGAGCTCAGGCGCTGCCAATGGACGTTCCCGGACCGGCACAGCACCCTGGCTCGCCTCCTGGTCGAGCGGGCCGCCGCCAGGCGCGCCGGCCGCCGGGGCGCGGAAGGGCAGCTGCGGCGCGAAATCCTCACTTCGCTGCCGATTCGAAAAGGTCGGGCGTCGGCCTGAATTGGCCGGCGCCGATAAGCGCTTCTTAACTTCGGTTACCTAGACTTCCCGTCACCGGATCCGGGGGGAGCCGGCGGGGTCATTATCGGGACGCGACACGCGATGCGCAAAGGGCGATTCGCCGGTTTGAGCGACAAGGGCCAGGAGGCCGTCACTCCGCCGGAGCTGGCGGAGCTTTTGCTGTTCGATTTCACGCCCGCGGGCGATGAGGACGATCTCCGCGCCGCCCGCGAGCGGGCCCGCACCGTCCAGCTCTCGCTGCCGTTGCTGGTCGGTTCCCATGCCTTGTGGAGTGCGGTGCTGGTCGCAGGCCTCTCGGCCTCCGGGGCAACCGCCGGACTCGCGGGGCCGGCCGCCCTGCTCCTCGCCATCCTGCTGCTCGACGGAGGGTTCTGGCTCGGCCTCGGGCGGCTGAAGCCCCGCCCCCACCAGGCGATGCGCCTCGCCGCGCTGCACGGGGCCGCCACCGCGGGCCTGTGGCTCGCCTCGGCGACGCTCGTCGCGCCCCACGCCCACACGCTCCTCGTCAAGGCCGCGCTCGTCGCCGGCGCCGGTTCGGCGATCGCCGTCTACTTCTCCATTCCGGTGCTGATGGTCATGGCCGTCTCGGCGACCTTCCTGGTCGCGACCGGAATGCCGAGCGAGGAGCCGTTGCTCGCCATCGGCGGCGCTTTGAGCCTCTTTCTCATCTGCCTCGGGGTCTCGCGCTCGCGCCAGCTTCTGTTCGCCGCCCGCCAGCGCCTGGCGCTCGAGTGGCAGGCGGAGAAAGCGCGCCGTTTCGTCGCCGACTTCGAGGCGAGCGGCCGCGGCTGGTTCTGGGAGACCAACGCCGACGGAGCGCTGACCTATGTCTCGGAGCCGCTCGCCGCGCATATCGGCCTCACCGCGGCCGAGCTGATCGGCCGCCGATTCGAGGACGTGCTGCTTCTCGATTCCGGCGAGGGCGACGACAGCCGCCGCACTTTGGGCTTCCACCTCTCGGCCCGTTTCCCCTTCGCCGATGCGGTCGTCCGGGCGCCGACCGGCGACGACGTCTGGTGGTCGCTTTCTGGCAGCCCCAATTTCGACGGCTACGGGCGATTCCTCGGCTTCCGGGGCCTCGGAAGCAATCTCAGCGAGCAGCGCCGGAGCGAGGCCGAGGCGAGCAAGCTCGCGCGCTACGACAGCCTGACCGGCCTCCCCAACCGGGCGATGATGCGGGCGATGCTCGACCAGGCGCTCGCCAATGCCGATGCCCGAAGGCGCGGCTGCGCCCTGATGATCATCGATCTCGACCGGTTCAAGCAGGTCAACGACACGCTCGGACACCCGGTCGGCGACAAGCTGCTGAAGAAAGTCGCGGGCCGGCTCGCCAAGGTGCTCGGCGAGGACGGCCAGGTCGGCCGCCTCGGCGGCGACGAGTTCGAGGCGATCCTGCCCGGGATCGAGGAAGAAGGACGGCTCTCCGAGCTGGCGCGCCGGCTGATCGAGGAGGTCTCGCGGCCGTACAAGATCGAAGGCCACGAAATCCGCATCGGCACATCGCTTGGGATCGCGGTCGCGGTGCCCGGCAGGACCCTGGCGGAAGGCCTGATCAAGGACGCCGACGTCGCCCTTTATGCCGCTAAGGCGGACGGGCGGGGCACGTTCCGCTTCTTCGCCCAGGAAATGCACGCCCTCGCCACCGAGCGGCAGATCCTCGAAACCGACCTTCGCTACGCTCTGGCGAACGACCAGCTGACTCTCGTCTACCAGCCGATCGTCGATTCGGTCTCGGAAGAGGTGGTCGCCTTCGAGGCGCTGCTCCGCTGGCACCATCCGGGCCGGGGGCTTCTTCCGCCTGCTCTGGTCGTTCCGCTCGCGGAGGAGACCGGGCTGATGCCGCGGATCGGCGACTGGGTGCTGAGGACGGCCTGTGCCGAGGCGGCGAAATGGCCGAGCCATATCCGGGTCGCGGTGAACCTTTCCCCCGTCCAGTTCGCCGATCCGGCCCTGGCCGCGACCGTTACCGGGACCCTCGCCGCCTCGCAGCTCGACCCCGAGCGGCTCGAGCTCGAAATCAACGAGGCCGTCTTCCTCGCCGACCGTAAGGTCACCGAGGCGACCCTTACCCGGCTTCGCGGCCTCGGAGTCCGGCTCGCCCTCGACAATTTCGGGACCGGCCATTCGGGCCTCGGCCACCTGCGCGACGCGCCGCTCGACAAGATCAAGATCGACCAGAGCTTCGTCCGCGGGGCGACGGCGCCGGGCAGCCGCAACGGCGCCATCGTCCGGGCCATCGTCGTTCTCGCCGAGAGCCTGGGCATGGACACGACCGCGGAAGGCGCCGAGACGATCGAGGAGCTGTCGCTGATCCGCCGGCTCGGCTGCTCGCAGGTCCAGGGCTACATCTTCGCCAAGCCTATGCCGGCCGAGGAGGCGCTCGCGCTCGCCACGGAGAGCCGACCTTCAGCCGAGGTGATCGGCTTCAGCCGCCCGCCCCGCCATCGGCTGATCCGCAACGGCCGGCTGCTCTGGAAGGGCCGGACCCTGCCCGTCCGGCTTCGCAACATCTCCGCCGGCGGCGCCATGATCGAGTGCGACAACGAGCTCGAGCCGGGCACTGCCGTCGAGCTCGATCTGTCGGAGGCCGGGACCCTCCCGGCCCAGGTGCGCTGGTGCCAGCAGGGCCAGGTCGGGCTCCACTTCGGCGAGGAATTCGCCCTCGGCAAGCTGGCCCGCACCCGGCGCAAGACGACCGCGCCCAAGATGGTCACGCCTGAATTCCTGGAGCCCCGCAAGGCGGCGAAATGATTATCCTCCCCAGGCAAAGCTTGGGGAGGGGGACCGCGTGAATCGCGGTGGAGGGGTAATTGGCGCCGGGGTCATCAGGTTCGCGCACGATCCTCGGCTTCCGCGCCTTCTACCCTCCATCGACGACCCGCAGGCGGGTCGTCCACGGGTGGCCCCCCTCCCCATCTGGCGATGGGGAGGACGAGTCAGCTCGAATAATACATATCGTATTCGACCGGGCTGGGGGTCGTCTCCCAGCGCATCTGCTCTTCCCACTTGAGCTCCATATAGGCGTCGATCTGGTCGTCGCTGAACACGTCGCCCCTGGTCAGGAAGGCGCGGTCGTTCTGGAGGGAGATGAGCGCCTCGCGGAGCGAGCCGCAGACGGTGGGCACGTTGACCAGCTCCTGCGGCGGCAAATCGTAGAGGTTCTTGTCCATGGGATCGCCGGGGTGGATCCGGTTCTGGATCCCGTCGAGGCCGGCCATCAGGATCGCCGAATAAGCGAGATAAGGGTTGGCCAGCGCGTCCGGGAATCGGAACTCGACCCGCTTGGCCTTCTCGCCGGTGCCGTAGGGGATCCGGCAGGAGGCGGAGCGGTTGCGGCTCGAATAAGCGAGCAGGACCGGTGCCTCGAAGCCGGGGACGAGGCGCTTGTAGCTGTTCGTCGTCGGATTGGTGAAGGCATTGAGCGCCTTGGCGTGCCTGATCACCCCGCCGATGAAGTAGAGCGCCATCTCGGACAGGCCGGCATAGCCGTTGCCGGCGAAGAGCGGCTTGCCGCCGTTCCAGATCGAGAAATGGGTGTGCATGCCCGAGCCGTTGTCCGACTTGATCGGCTTGGGCATGAAGGTCGCGGTCTTGCCATAGGCCTGGGCGACCATGTGGACGACGTACTTGTATATCTGCATCCGGTCCGCGGTCTGGACCAGCGTCCCGTAGGTGAGGCCGAGCTCATGCTGGGCGGCCGCGACCTCGTGATGATGCTTGTCCATGGGGAGGCCCATTTCCAGCATGGTCGAGACCATCTCGCCCCTGATGTCGACGGCGCTGTCGACCGGACCGACCGGGAAATAGCCGCCCTTGGCGCGGGGACGATGGGCGAGGTTGCCGCCTTCATATTCGCGGCCGCTGTTGGTCGGAAGCTCGATGTCGTCGATTCGGAAGTAGGAGGCATTGTAGCCGTCCTCGAAGCGGACGTCGTCGAACATGAAGAATTCGGCCTCCGGGCCGACGAAGACGGTGTCCCCGACACCCGTGCCCTTGAGGTAGTTCTCGGCGCGCTTCGCGGTGGAGCGCGGGTCGCGGGCATAAAGCTCGCCCGTGCCGGGATCGACGATGTCGCAGAAGAGGACCAGCATCGGGGTGGCGCTGAACGGATCGACATAGACGGCGTCGAGATCGGGCTTGAGGATCATGTCCGATTCGTTGATCGCCTTCCAGCCGTTGATCGAGCTGCCGTCGAACATGAAGCCGTCGGTAAGCTGATCCTCGTCGACCGCTCCGGCGACCATCGAAAGGTGCTGCCACTTGCCGCGCGGGTCGGTGAACCTCAGGTCCACCCACTCGATCTCCTCGTCCTCGATCCGCTTCAGAACCTTGCCCGCGTCGCTCGCCATGTCGCCCTCGTTTCGCCGTGGTGGATTGCGCCGGCCCGAATCGGATCGACGCTTGCCCCAAGCCTTCACGACGTCGCCGCCGTGGGTCCAGCAGCTGTGAACATTTCACGTGGGTATCCGTCATTGCGAGCGCAGCGCAGCAATCCAGCCCCGCGCCGTCGCTGCGCCCTGACTGGATTGCTTCGTCGCTGCGCTCTTCGCAATGACGACTAGAACGGCCTTCGCTGCGCGGCGATCAGCATCCTCAGGAGCATGGCCACCGGCCTCGGGACCCCGACCTTGCCCTCCAGCCACAGGCTGACCGCCGATCGGCTGACCCCGATCGCGGCGGCGAGATCGTTCTGGGTGCGGTAGCCGAGCGTGCGCATCGCGGAGCGAAGCTCCTCGGGGGACATGGAGGCTAGGCGGGGATCGTCCATCGCTGGCCCCTTAACTTAACTCGTCACCCCAGCGAAGGCTGGGGTCCCCGCGGGTGAAAGGCGCCGCATTCTTCACGCCCTGGGGTCCCAGCCTTCGCTGGGACGACGCGCCCTTCAGATCGCGTCGCTCCCCCGCTCGCCGGTGCGGATCCGAAGCGCCTCCTCGACGTCCAGGACGAAGATCTTGCCGTCGCCGATCCGGCCGGTCCGCGCGGCATTGGCGATCGCTTCCACCACCCGTTCGGCAAGGCCGTCCTCGACCACCACCTCGAGCTTCACCTTTGGAAGGAAGTCGACGACATATTCGGCGCCGCGATAGAGCTCGGTATGGCCCTTCTGCCGCCCGAAACCCTTGGCCTCGGTGACCGTGATCCCGGAGACCCCGACATCGTGGAGCGCCTCCTTCACCACGTCCAGCTTGAACGGCTTGATGATCGCCTCGATCTTCTTCACCGGAACACTCCTGCACTGTTGCGCCGCAACATAGCAACGGACCAGAAGCGTGCAAGCCGGCCGT
>DASVUW010000433.1:0-12050 GCA_036386845.1 Allosphingosinicella sp.
GGGTGGGTGGCTCGGTCTTGGCGGTTTCTCGCTGGAACTCGGAGCTAGGCGCCTTTTACCCCTCCACCATGCTTCGCATGGTCCCCCTCCCCAGCGCCTCCGGCGATGGGGAGGCAAAGACGCTTCGCCCTTTGCCACAGCGCCTCCAGCGCCTCTATGTCCATATCTTTCAGTGGCCTGCCGGCAATTTCTTCCACCTTGCGGAAGCGCCGCTCGAAGCGCGCCGAGGCTTCCCGAAGCGCCGTTTCGGGGTCGATATCGAGATGGCGGGCATAATTGACGACGCTGAACAGCAGGTCGCCCAGCTCGGCGGCCCGGTCCTCGGCGCCGGCGGCGGCGTCGATCTCGGCCAGCTCTTCCTCGATCTTGGCGCGCGGTCCCGAAGCATCCGGCCAGTCGAAGCCGATCCGGGCGGCCCGGCGCTGAAGCTTCTCGGCGCGCTTCAGCGCCGGCAGCGCGAGAGCGACTCCGGCGAGAGCGCTCTTGTCCTCGCCGCCGCCGCGCTCGGCGGCTTTCAGGGCTTCCCAGCCGGGGCTGGCGCTCGCGTCGCCGAAGATGTGCGGATGGCGGCGGATCATCTTGGCGCAGATCGACGCCATGACGTCGTCCAAGGCGAAGGCGCCGATCTCCTCGGCCATCCGGGCGTGGTAGACGACCTGGAGCTGGAGGTCGCCGAGCTCGTCCTTCAGAGATTCCATGTCCTCGCGGTCGATCGCGTCGGCGACTTCATAGGCCTCCTCGATCGTGTAGGGCGCAATCGTCTCGAACGTCTGCGCCTTGTCCCAGTCGCAGCCGGTCGCCGGGTCGCGGAGGCGGCGCATGATCTCGACGAGGTCTGACAGGGAAGTGGACGACATGGAACGGAGCACACCTCAAAGTGCGATAATATACATTATGTAAAATCCGACAATGTGGAATCGGCGAGGCTCACGGCTTCAGGACCAGCCACTGGCCTTCCACCCCCCAGCCGGACAGCGAGGACAGGAAGTTCATCCCGAGCACGTTCATCGGCCCGAACGCCTCGGAGACATGGACCGCCACGTCGCTTCGCTCGATCGTCCCGACCTTGAGCCGCTCGGCGCGGGCGCGCCCGACGCGGACCGTCCCGTTCGCCGTCTGGACGACCGCGGGCAGCCCGCTCGGAACGATGTCGGCGCGGGCCGCGGTGTCGGTCGAGATGCTCGTCACGGTGGCGCCGCTGTCGACGAGGAAGCGCACCTTCTTGCCGTTCAATTCGGCATTCACCCAGAAATGGCCGTCAAGCGACTTGCGGATCCGAAGCGCCTGGCCGGCCGCGACGACCTGGCCTTCGCCCCGGCTTTCGGCGAGGACCCGCTTGCCGAGCGCCATGAAATCGTCCTTGAGAGCGAAGGCGACGAACGCGGCGAGAAAGATCAGCACCCAGCCCGCGAACATCTTCAGGCCCTGGCCGATCGGGATCCGGCGCACCATCAGGGCGCTGACGACGAGCACCAGTATCCCGATCAGATAGACGAAGCTGAGCGCCTGGTCGCCGTCGTTCACAGTTCGATTTCCAGGCCGTCATAGGCCGGCTCGACCCCCTCGGGCATCTCGTCCATCAGCGTGGCGTAATCCATGCTGTTGTCGAGATGGGTGAGAAGCGCCCGCTTCGGCCGAAGCCGCGCGATCCACTCGAGCGCGAGATCGAGATGAGGATGGGTCGGGTGCGGACGGCGCCTCAGAGCGTCGACGATCCACAGGTCGACGCCCTGGAAGCGAATCTCCATTTCATGGGTCAATTCGTTGAAATCGGTGGAATAAACGACCGAGTGACCGCCGGCGTCGAAGCGCAGCCCTGCGGTCGTGATGTCGCCATGGGGCTGGTCGACGACCTGCACGGACATACCGTTCACGTTCAAATGGTCCGGCAGCAGATTGGCCTCGGCAACCGAAGGATAGCCGCTCTTGCCGTCGAAGGCGTAGGCGAAGCGATGCTTGAGGCTCTCCAGAGTCTCGAGGCGGGCATAGCCGGCCACCGGCTGGCCGCGGGCGTGGTAGAGCTGGCGGAGATCGTCGATCCCGTGGCAATGGTCGGCATGGTCATGAGTCCAGATCACTGCGTCGACGCCCGTCACCCTTGCGTCGAGCAATTGCTCGCGGAGGTCGGGGCCGGTGTCGACGAGAATCCGGGCATTGTTGTGGCTGACCAGGATCGAGACCCGGCGGCGGCGATTCCTTGGGTTGGACGGATTGCACTCGCCCCAGTCGTTGCCGACGCGCGGGACGCCGCTCGACGTCCCGGAGCCGAGGATCGTCACCTTCACTTCTCCCCTCCCTGCAAGGGAGGGGTCAGGGGTGGGTAGGCGAGCGCAGTGAGACTTCTTGCTGACTCGGAGTTTCGGCCGCCTTCGGCGGACCCACCCCCCGCCCCTCCCTTCCAGGGAGGGGAGACGTCCCACGAGATCATGCCGCCACCTTACTGAAAAGATTGCGGAAATTCTCGGAGGTCCGTTCCGCGAGCGCCTCGACTTTCTCGCCCCGCAGCTCCGCGAGGAACCGCGCCGTGTCGGTCACGAAAGCCGGCTCGCAGGGCCGTCCGCGGTGCGGGACGGGGGCCAGGAAAGGCGCATCGGTCTCGATGAGAAGGCGGTCGGAAGGGATCATCTTCGCCGAAGATTGCAACTCTTTGGCATTTTTAAAGGTCACGATGCCGGAGATCGACACATAGAGGCCCAGATCCAGCGCCTTGTCGGCGAAATCCCGGCTGGCGGTGAAGCAGTGGATCACGCCCGTATAGGCGCCCTTCCCGATCTCCTCGGCCAGGATCGAATAGGTGTCCGCTTCCGCTTCGCGCGTGTGGACGATGATCGGAAGGCCGGTTTCACGGGCGGCGGCGATATGGGCCCGGAAGCTCGTCCGCTGCGCCGAGCGGTCGGAATGGTCGTAATAATAATCGAGGCCGCTCTCGCCGATCCCGACCACCCTCGGATGGGCGGCCCGCTCGACGAGGTTCGAGGTCTGGACGTCGGGATGGGCGTCGGCCTCGTGCGGATGGATCCCGACCGAAGCCCAGACGTCGCTCTCGCGGGTCGCGAGGCCGATCACCTCGTCCCATTCGGAGCGGCGGGTGGAGATGTTGAGCATGGCCGACACGCCGGCCGCCCGGGCGCGCGCCAGCACCGCCTGCTGCTCCTCGACCAGGCCCTTGTAGTTGAGGTGGCAATGGCTGTCCGTGAACATGCCGCTCCTTAGCCCCATCCCCTCCCCTCGGCGCAAGCGCCGTGTCGATGCCTCTGTCCCCCAAGATCACGAATGTCCCGGTTACGGGACCCGGGCCATGGTCTATGCAAGGCCGACAAGCCTGGGGAGAGCGCCATGACCGACGACCGCTTCGATTCTTCAGCCGCTTCGCAGCGCCAGGCGATGCTTGGCGAGGCCATCGACGGGGCGGTGCGCAAGATCACCACCGGAATCGTCATTGCCGGCGGGCTGATCGGCCTCGGCATCTACGCCCACCCGGAACCGCGCTTCGACGCCTTCGCCGTCGGCGACCGGATCGTCCGGGTGGACGGGCGCACCGGGACGATCATTGCGTGCGAGGGCACCCGGACCTGCGAGCTCGTCCTTCGCAAGGGCCAGCGGCTGGAGCGGGTCAGGCGGACCAGCGCCCTGCCTGCGCCTTCGCCCCCTACGCCTCTGCCGGCAGCTCCAGCCGCGGAAAAATCGGCGCCGGCGGCTCGAGAGTGATCCCCGAGGCCGCCAGGCGCGCGTAGCGGCCGCAATCGGCCAGGACGGTGAAATCCCGCTCCCCGGCGGGGACCCCCATCTGGTCGAGAAGCTTCGCCGCCGACGACGGAACGACCGGCGCGATCGCGATCGCGAGGTCGACGATCGCCTCGCACAGGGTGGCCAGGACGGCTGTCATCCGCTCCGGATCGGTCTTGCGCAGGGTCCAGGGCGCCTGGGCGTCGATATATTGGTTGCAGGCGAAGACGGCGCGGATCCAGGCCTCGATCCCCTGGCTGAGCGACAAGTCGGCGAACAGGGCCGGGACGTCCCGGGCGGTCGTCCGGCGGACGAGCTCGAGAAGCTCGGAATCCGCGCCCTCCCCTCGCCCGCCCGAGGGAAGGACTCCGCCGCAATTCTTGGCGATGAAGGACAAGGTGCGCTGGGCGAGGTTGCCGAAGCTGTTGGCGAGATCGGCGTTGACCCGGGCGACGATCGCCTCGGGGCTGTAGCTTCCGTCCTGGCCGAAGGTGACGTCGCGCATGAGGAAATAGCGGACCGAGTCGGCCCCGAAGCGATCGATCATCTCGGCCGGGGCGACCACGTTGCCCGCCGACTTGGACATCTTCTCGCCCCGAAGCAGGACATGGCCGTGGCCGAACACCTGGCGCGGAAGCTCTATCCCGGCCGACATCAGGAATGCGGGCCAGTAGACGGCATGGAACCGAACGACGTCCTTGCCGATGACATGCAGGCCGGCCGGCCAGAACTTCCTGTAAGCCTCTGATTCCACGTCGGGATAGCCGACGCCCGTAAGGTAGTTGGTGAGCGCGTCCAGCCACACGTACATGACGTGGCGCTCGTCCCCCGGGACCTTCACGCCCCAGTCGAAGCTGGTCCTCGAGACCGAGAGGTCCGAAAGCCCGCCCTCGACGAAGCGCATCACCTCGTTTCGACGGCTGTCGGGGCGGATGAAGGCCGGATTGTCGCGATAGTGGGCGAGGAGCTTGTCCTGATAGGCGGAAAGCCGGAAGAACCAGCTCTCCTCCACCGTCCATTCGACCGGAGTGCCCTGCGGCGACAGCTTCTGGCCGTCCTCGCCGGAAGCGAGCTCGCCTTCGTCGTAATAAGCTTCGTCGCGGACCGAGTACCAGCCTTCGTAGCGGCCGAGATACAGGTCCCCGCGCGCCTCCATCGCCTTCCAGATCGCCTGGCTGGCGCGGTGGTGGGCCGGCTCGGTGGTGCGGATGAAACGATCGAACGAAATCTCAAGCCGCTCGTCCATCTCCCTGAATATGGACGACATTTCATCAGCAAGCGCTGCCGGGCTGATCCCCCGCTCGCGCGCCGCCTGGGCCATTTTCAGGCCGTGCTCGTCGGTCCCGGTCTGGAAGAAGACCTCGCGGCCCATCGCGCGCTGGAAGCGTGCGATGACGTCGGTGGCGACGGCCTCGTAGGCGTGGCCGATATGGGGCGGCCCGTTGGGGTAGTTGATCGCGGTGGTGATGTAGAAGGGCTCGGCCATGGATTGGCCTTACGGTCCATGTGCAAGGGCGGCAATGGGCGGGCTGCTCCGAGGTTCCTCTCCCCCTTACCGCGGGAGAGGCAAGGTGGCGCGCTAGCGGCTCGGGGCGAGCGATGCGAGCATGCCGGCGAGCTCGAACACGACGCTCTCAGGCTCGAGCGACAGTCCGCGCGCGCTGGAGGCGAGGCCCTGGGCCCGTTCCCAGGTGGCGAGCGCCTGCGCCAGGGCCGGGCCGCGCCGAGCCTTCGCCTCGGCGGCGATGACGGAGGGCGCTCGCGAGAGAAAGGCTTCGTAGCGGGGCTGGGCCGATTTGAGCGCGAGGCTCTGGGCGAGCGCGGAGCGGCGGGCATTGGCCGGGTCGCCTTCGACCACCAGCTCGGCCATGGCGCGGTCGAGGCCGGCGACGTCGAGGCCTCTCCAGGCCAAGGCCCGTCCGGGAGAGCCGTTGCCGGCGGCGGCGAGCTCGCGGATCTCAGCATCGTCCGCATCGGGGAGGCCCGCGCGGAGGGCCGACGACATGCAGTCGCCGTCGAGGCGCGACAAGCGAAGCAGCCGGCAGCGCGAGCGGATGGTGGGCAAAAGCCGCTCGGGCGAATGGCTGACCAGGAAGAAGACGCTGCTGGGCGGCGGCTCCTCCAGGTTCTTGAGGAGGGCGTTGGCGGCGTTGCGCTCGAGATCGTCGATCGAGTCGACGATCACCGCCCTCCACGCCGAGAGGGAGGCGGTGGTGTTGAACAGGCGCTGCAGCGAGCGGACCTGGTCCACGCTGATGCTTCGGGCGAGCTCGCCGGTCGAGCTGTTCTCCTTCGGCAGCCGCTCCAGCCGCATCAGGTCGGGATGGCTCCCCGCAGCGACGAGCCGGGCCGCCGGATGGTCGTCGGGGACGTCGAGGCCGGGCGAGTCGAGTCTCCCCTGCCCTTGCGCGAGCACTCGCAAGGCGGCCTTGGCGGCGAACAGCGCCTTGCCGACACCCTCCGGGCCGGAGATGAGCCAGGCGTGGTGCAGCCGGCCCGAGTCGAGCGCGTCGCGAAAAGCGGAGACGGCGGAGTCGTGGCCGAAGATCGGCGTCATATCCTCCCCTCCCTGCAAGGGAGGGGCCGGGGGTGGGTAGGCGAGCGCAGCGAGACTTCTTTCTGAGTCGGAGTTTCGGCCGCCTTCGGCGGACCCACCCCTAGCCCCTCCCTTTCTGGGAGGGGGAAAGGGGGCGCTTCACTCACAGCAGATCCTCGACGGCCGCGAGCAGCCTTGCCGTCACTGTTTCGGCGGGTCCGCCGGCATCGATCCGGCGGAAGCGATCCGGCTCCGACTCGGCCAATTGCGCGAAAGCCTGCGCAACCCGGTCGTGGAACCCGCCCCCCCTCCCCCCGATCCGGTCCGAGCCTCCGGCATCGCGAACGCTGAGGCGCTGCGCCGCTGCCTCGTCCGAAAGTTCGAGCAGCAAGGTGCGGTCGGGCAGGAAGCCCCGGCTGCCGAATTCGTGAAGGCCGCGCACCGTCTCGATCCCAAGTCCCGCCGCGCCGCCCTGATAGGCGAGCGAGCTGTCGAGGAAGCGGTCGCTGAGCACCCAGGCGCCGCGTTCGACCGCCGGCCGAATCGTCTTCGCGACATGATCGGCTCGGGCGGCGGCAAAGAGCAGGGCCTCGGCTTCGGGCGTCCAGCGGTCGTCGCCGCCCTCAAGCAGTAGCTTTCGGATCGCCTCCGCTCCGGGGCTACCCCCGGGCTCCCGAGTCCCGACCACCTCCAGGCCGCGGCTTCGAAGCGCCTCAGCCAGGGCCTTGAGCTGGGTCGACTTGCCCGCCCCCTCGCCGCCTTCCAGGCTGATGAAGCGCCCCCTCACCTCTCCTCAGCCGAACAGCGAGGTCAGGCCGTTCCACATTCGGCCGAAGAAGCCGGCTTCGCCCACCGCCTCGGCGGCGACGAGCGGCATGGTCTGCGGCGGGGTGTCGGCGGTCGTGACGACGAGGTCGGCGACGTGCTGGCCCTTGGCGATGGGCGCCTTGATCGGCCCGTTATAGACGACCTTGGCCCGGATGCTCGCCGAGGCGCCCGCCGGAAGCGTCACGGCGATGCTTCGAGGAGCGACGAGCGGCACCACGTCGTCGCCGCCGCCCTGGACCTGGGCGTCGGCGACCTTCTCGTTCTGGTTGAACAAAGGCTGCGACTTCCAGGCCCTGAAGCCCCAGTCCATGAACTTGACCGATTCCTCGATCCGCTGGTTGAAGCTTCCGAGGCCCGCGACGACCATGATGATCCGCCGGCCGCCCTGCTCGGCGGAGCCGGTGAAGCCGTAGCCGGCTTCCGCGGTATGGCCGGTCTTGAGGCCGTCGGCGCCCGAGACCCGGCCGAGCAGCGGGTTGCGGTTGCCCTGGGTGATCGGGGCGCCGGCGCCCAGCGTCTTGCCCCAGGTGAATTCCTTCTTCTGGTAGAAGGCCTTGTAGAGGTCGGGAGTCTCCTGGATGGTGGCCGCGGCGAGCTTGGCGAGGTCGCGCGCGGTCGTGAAGGTCACCCCGTTGTCCGGCCAGCCGTTGGTGTTGCCGAAATTGGAGTTGGTCATTCCCAGCCGCTTGGCCTCGGCGTTCATCAGCGCGGCATAGGCCGGCTCCGTGCCGGCCAGGCACTCGGCGAGCACCACGGTGGCGTCGTTGCCGGAGAGGGTGACGATGCCGTGGAGGAGATTCTCGACGCTGACCTGCTCGCCGGGCGACAGGAACATGGTCGAGCCGGCCTGCGGACCGTGCCACTGGCGCCAGGTCTCGGGCCGGACCTCGCACATCTTGTCGAGCTTCGCCTCGCCGCGCTTGATCATATGGAAGGCGAGATGGGTCGTCATCATCTTCGCCATCGAGGCGGGCGGTATGCGCCGGTCCGGATCCTTGGCGTAGAGCACCGCGCCGGAGCTCAGGTCGACCATGTAGGCGACCGGGGCCGCCGTCTCGAAGGGCGGAGCGGCGGCGGTTGCGGGAAGCGCGGCTGCGGCAGCGAAAGCTATTGGAAACAGGCTTTTGCGGATCATGGTTGAGACTGGTCCCCTGAAGTGATGGCGATGCTTGCCGTTGAGCCGTCATTGCGAGGAGCGAAGCGACGAAGCAATCCAGCTTCGGCGTCAGCGCCGCTGGATTGCTTCGCTTCGCTCGCAATGACGACCGCCGGGATCATGCTTTTCCCCCCTGCTTAACCCCTCCCCACGCGCCGCGCCAGACGGATCAGCGCGCGATCGCGTCGGCGAGAAGGCCGACCGAGAGCGCGTAGAAGTTGGAGCAATTGTAGTCGAGGATGGTGCGGTAGTTGGTCGTGAGAAGATAGGCGGTGGCGTTCGGGCCGTCGGGCTCGATCAGCGAGGCCATTTCGGAGTCCCGCGGCCAGATCCCGGACTGGGAGACGATCCCCAGGCGCCGCCACTCGCCGAAGGTCAGCCAGCGGCTGTGGCGCTCATAGACGCGCGGACAGCGCGGAGCGCGCAGGGTGTTTCGGACCCGGCTCCGGTCGAAGGTCGAAGGGACCCGGACCGCGATTCCCCAGGGCACGCCCGCCCGCCAGCCGGCATTGCTGAGATAATTGGCGATCGAGGCGAGCGCGTCGGGCTCGCTCCGCCAGATGTCGGATCGGCCGTCCCCGTCGCCGTCCGTGCCTAGGCGAAGCCAGACGGAGGGGAGGAACTGGGGATGGCCGGTCGCTCCGGCCCAGCTGCCCTTCAGCCGGTAGCGCGGGACTCCGCGGTCGATCATCTTCAGGGCGGCGACGAACTCGTCGGAGAAGAGCTGGCGCCGTCGCCCGTCATAAGCGAGCGAGGCGAGCGAGTTCAGGAGGTCGAAATTGCCGGTGACGGCGCCATAGCTGGTCTCATGGCCCCAGATGGCCACGAGAACCGACGGAGTGACGCCGTAGCGCCGGCCGATGGCCTGGAGCCGCGACAGGTTGGCGGCATAGCGGCGCTGGCCGGCCGCGATGAGCGCGGGGCTGACGTGACGGGCGCGGTAGGGCGCGAAGGGCGGGTTGGCGACGCTTCCGGGCCGGCCGCCGGGCTGCGCCCGGTCGAGCTCGACGGTGCGCGGGCTGAAGACCAGGCTGGGGAAGATGCTGGCGATCGTGCCCGGGCTCACTCCGGCGCGGCGCGCCTGCGCCTCGAGCTGGGGCAGATAGGCCCTGAATCCGGATTCGCTCAGCCCGCTCTGGGCGGCGGCGGGGCTCGACAGGGGCATGATCGCCGCCGCCAGGGCCAGGGCCGCAATGCCCCTCAACAAACGCATACATTCTTCTCCCGCACGACGCCTCTGATGCCACAGCGGGGCAAGGGTAGATACTCGGCTCGCCGCGCGGGTTGCACGTCTCCCCTCCCTGGAAGGGAGGGGCTGGGGGTGGGTCCGCCGCAGGCGGCCGAGACTTCGAGTCAGAAAGCAGTCTCGCTGCGCTCGACTACCCACCCCCACCCCCTCCCTTCAAGGGAGGGGAGATGGGGCTGTTCAGCTCAAACCCTCTTGGGCTAGAGCCCCCTCCATCTTGGACAGGTGGCCGAGTGGTTTAAGGCAGCGGTCTTGAAAACCGCCGTGGGTGCAAGCCCACCGTGGGTTCGAATCCCACCCTGTCCGCCAGTGAAGGGAATGAGATGGCCGAGGCGGCGATTGGCAGGTTCGACTGGGAGGACGCGTTCGGGCTGGAGGCGCAGCTTTCCGACGAGGAGAGGCTCGTCCGCGATACGGCGCGGGCCTATGCGCAGGAGAAATTGCAGCCGCGAGTCACGGAAGCGTTCCTCGACGAGAATTTCGACCGCGCGATCATGTCGGAGATGGGCGAGCTCGGGCTTCTCGGAGCGACCATCTCGCCCGAATATGGCGGGGCCGGGCTCAACTACGTCTCCTACGGCCTGGTGGCCCGCGAGGTGGAGCGGGTCGACAGCGGCTATCGCTCGGCGATGAGCGTCCAGTCCTCGCTCGTCATGCATCCGATCAACGCCTACGGCTCCGAGGAGCAGAAGCGCAGATGGCTTCCGGGGCTCGCGAGCGGAGAGCTGATCGGCTGCTTCGGGCTCACCGAGCCGGACGCCGGCTCCGACCCCGGCGGGATGCGGACCCGGGCCCAGAAGATCGACGGCGGCTACCGCCTGTCGGGCTCGAAGATGTGGATCACCAACTCGCCGATCGCCGACGTCTTCGTCGTCTGGGCCAAGTCGGACGCCCATGACGGCAAGATCCGCGGCTTCCTGCTCGAGAAGGGGATGAAGGGCCTCAGCGCCCCCAAGATCGGGATGAAGCTCTCGCTTCGAGCCTCGATCACCGGCGAGATCGTGATGGACGGGGTGGAGGTGCCGGAAGAGGCGCTTCTGCCCAACGTCGAGGGGCTGAAGGGGCCGTTCGGCTGCCTCAACCGGGCGCGCTACGGGATCGCCTGGGGATCGATGGGGGCGGCCGAGGCCTGCTACCACGCCGCCCGGACCTATACGCTCGATCGCAAGCAGTTCGGCCGGCCGCTCGCCGCGACCCAGCTCGTCCAGGTGAAGCTCGCCAACATGATCACCGAGATCACGCTTGGCCTGCAGGCCGCCCTGAGGGTCGGGCGCCGGATGGACGAGGGCGAGCTGATCCCCGAGACGATCAGTCTCATCAAGCGAAACAATGTCGGCAAGGCGCTCGACATCGCCAGGGTCGCTCGGGACATGCACGGCGGCAACGGGATCTCGGCCGAGTTCCAGGTGATGCGCCATGCCTCGAACCTCGAGACGGTCAACACCTATGAGGGGACCCACGACGTCCACGGGCTGATCCTCGGACGGGCGATAACGGGGATTTCGGCGTTCTGACGGGGCGGCTCGCCGCGGCGAACCGCACCGTCACCCCAGCGAAGGCTGGGGTCCCAGGGGGTGAAGAACGCCGGCGCCTTTCACCCCCTGGGGCCCCAGCCTTCGCTGGGGCGACGAGTCATGGATAAGCCCCTCGCCGACCTCAAGGTGGTCGAGCTCGCCCGGATTCTTGCGGGTCCCTGGGCCGGGCAATTGCTCGCCGACCTCGGCGCCGAGGTCGTCAAGGTCGAGCGCCCCGGCCCGGGCGACGACACCCGGCACTGGGGCCCGCCTTTCGCCCCGGACGGAGCCTCGGCCTATTTCCACAGCTGCAACCGCGGCAAGCAATCGGTCGCGATCGACCTCGAGACGGCGGAGGGCCAGGCCGCGGTGCGGGCCCTCGCGAGCGAAGCGGACGTCCTGATCGAGAATTTCAAGGTCGGGGGGCTGGCCAGATTCGGGCTAGACTACCCTTCCCTCTCCGTCCTCAACCCGCGACTCGTCTATTGCTCGATCACCGGCTTCGGCCAGACCGGACCCTACGCGCCGCGGGCGGGCTACGATTTCATCATCCAGGGCATGGGCGGAGCGATGTCGCTCACCGGGGAGCCGGACGGAGCGCCGCAAAAGTCGGGGATCGCCTATGCCGACCTTTTCACCGGCCTCTACGCGAGCGTCGCCATCCTCGCCGCGCTTCGCGAGCGCGACCGCAGCGGCCGCGGCGCCCATATCGACATGGCCCTGCTCGACACCCAGGTCGCCGTCCTCGCCAACCAGGCTCTGAACTGGATGGTGTCGGGAGACGTTCCATCCCGCATGGGCAACGGACATTCCAATCTGGTCCCGTACCAGGCCTTCCGGGTCGCCGACGGCGAAATCATCGTCGCGGTCGGCAACGATGCCCAGTTCGAGCGCCTCTGCGGCCTATTAGGGCTGGAAGCGCTGGCCCGGGACGAGCGCTTCCGGACCAATCCGGCGCGGGTGGTGAACCGCGAGGCGCTGATCCCGCTGCTGGAGGCCGCGATCCTGCGGCGCGGGCGCAAGGCGCTTTCGGAGGCGCTCGAG
>DASVUW010000434.1:0-2939 GCA_036386845.1 Allosphingosinicella sp.
CCACTGGCGGTGGAGCGGCGCTCTCCATGGAGGCAGGGGTCTTTCACCCCCTGGGGTCCCAGCCTGCGCTGGGACGACGCGCGCTGGGCCGTCGCGGCGGGGCGGTGTTCATGGATCCCGGCTTTCGCCGGGATGACGGGAAGGGTTATAAGGGGAGGGCGATGGAGCGGGACCGGGGATCGGAGCCGAACTGGCGGGTGCGCGGCGGGGTGCTGGTCGGGGTGGGGCTGTTCCTCGTCCTGCTCATGGGCGCGATCGCGTGGAACTTGGCTCCGATGGTGCTCCGGCCCGGCGAGGAAGTGGACGGTTCCACCTTCACCGGCACTGCCGAGCAGGGCCAGATATTCATGGGCCTGTTCGCTTTGGTCGGGCTGTTCGGAGCGGTCTGCGTCGCCAACGGCGCCTGGATGGCGGCGACCGGCCGCCGGAGCCGGGTCGGCGTCCGAGTCTTCCTCCTGATCCTGGCTCCCCTCTTCGTGCTCGGCTGGGCGATCAAGCGGGGGCTGGTCTAGCCCTGCAAAGGCAGGGGAGGATTAGGGTTGACTCAAACTCTAACGCGCCGCTCGCGTCAGGTGGAGCAGGCGGCCGTTCTCGACGTCGGTCGTCCTCTATGCGCCCCGGATGCGCGGCGGCGCCGTCCGCTACCGGATCTCGCCGACCTGCACCGGCTACATGCTCGCCGGCGCCGCCTTCCGGGCCGAGCTCGCCGCGCAGATCCGGCGGGGGCGGTAGGGGGTTCTAATTCCTCCCCTGCATTTGCAGGGGAGGGGGACCGCCCGAAGGGTGGTGGAGGGGCCTTAGTGAGCCAGAAAGAACCCCTCCACCGCGCTTCGCGCGGTCCCCCTCCCCGCGAAATCGCGGGGAGGATTGGTCCGATGCTCTAGCGCGCCGCTCGGGCCAGATGGAGCAGGCGGCCGTTCTCGCCGTCCTCCAGGAGGTAGATGCCGCCGCCCGGGCCCTGCTCGACTTCCCGGATCCGCTTGCCCATGTCGAAGCGCTCGGCCTCGCGGGCGTTGGCGCCGTCGACGTCGACCCGGATCAGGGCCTTGCTCGACAGGCCCGCGACGAGGATGTCGCCGCGCCAGGCCGGGAAGGCCGAGCCCGAATAGACGATCATGTTGCCGGGCGAGATGACCGGGGTCCACACGACCTTGGGCGCCTCGAATTCGGGGCGGGTGCGATGGTCGGGAATGTCCCTGCCGTCATAATGGTTGCCGTCCGAGACGATCGGATAGCCGTAATTCTTGCCGCGTTCGACCAGGTTCAATTCGTCGCCGCCCTTGGGACCCATTTCGGCGGTCCAGAGGCGGCCCGAGCCGTCGAAGGCGATCCCGAGGGGATTGCGGTGCCCCAGGGACCAGATCTGGGCGGTGGCGCCGCCGCGGCTCGCGAACGGATTGTCGGCGGGAACGGTGCCGTCGTCGTTCAGGCGGACGATCTTGCCGAGAGTCCCGCTCATGTCCTGCGCCGGGGTGAATTCCTGGCGGTCGCCGTTGGAGATGTAGAGCTTGCCGTCGGGGCCGAAGGCGATCCGATGCCCGTAATGGCCTTTGCCGCTCATCTTCGGGCTCTGCCGCCAGATCACCTGCAGCCCTTCGAGCCTGGGCCCGCCGGAGCCTTCGAGGAAGCGGGCGCGGCCGACGACGGCGCCGCGATTGCCCCCCTGGCCGGCCTCGACCCAGCTCAGATAGACGAGCCGGTTCTTCTCGAAATTCGGATGGAGGACGACGTCGCCGAGGCCGCCCTGGCCGCCATAATCGACCTTCGGGGCGCCGGCGACGTCGCCGACCCGGCCGATATTGTTCCAAAGCAGCTTCAGGCGGCCCTTCTTCTCGGTGATCAGGGCGCGAAAGCCGGGGCCGGGCAGGAAGGCCATGGCCCAGGGCTCGTCGAAGGCCGCGATCGCCTTGACGGCGAAGGGCCGGCCGGAGCTCTGCTGGGGGGCCGCGTCGGCATTGCTCTGGGAGGCGACGCCGCCCGCGCTGCAGGCGGCGAGGAATAGTAGTGGGATGAAGCTTCGCATCGATCGTCTCCCGGAAGTTGCCGACGCCCTAGACCGGGGAACGGGCGGGGAGCAATCGCCATGCGGCGCGACCGGCAAGTTGCGCGCGCGGCGCCGCCCTCGGCCCGGTGGCGGACCGCGGCGGTTGCGGCTAGCATCGCGGAAATGAAGACCGCCTCTCTTTTGCTCGCCGCCGCGTTGGCAGGCTGCGCTACCCCAGGCGTGGAGGAGGGCCCGCAGGCCCGGTTCTTCGCCACCCTCCAGTCTCAATGCGGAAAAGCCTTCGAGGGGCGGATCGCCAGCCCGCCGGTCGAGGCCGACGCCGCCTTCGCAGGCAAGCGGCTGCTGATGCACGTGCGCGGCTGCTCGAAGGACGAGATCCGGATCCCGTTCCACGTCGGCGAGGACCGTTCGCGCACCTGGGTCGTCACCCGCACCGGGGCCGGGCTGCGGCTGAAGCACGACCATCGGCATTCGGACGGGAGCGAGGACAAGCTCACTCAATATGGCGGCGACACGACCGGCCAGGGAACGCCGACGCGGCAGGAATTCCCCGCCGACCATTTCTCGAAGGCGCTTTTCGTCCGGGAGAAGATCCCGGCGTCCACCGCCAATGTCTGGGCGATGGAGGCCGACGGCCGGATCTTCGCCTACGAGCTCCGGCGGCCGGGGCGATTCTTCCGGGTCGAGTTCGACTTGGCGCGGCCGGTAGCGGCGCCGCCGCCGCCCTGGGGTTCGAAGTAAAATCCCGCGGCCGCTCCATGCGTTCCGAGCCGGAAACGCTACCCTCTTGTGACAAGTCTGTGACAAGAAGGGCGAATGACGGAAATCTTCGGTTCGAACCCTTTCGATATCCTGCCTCACATCATCGCGATGGCGGTCGCCTATCTGCTCGCCTTGCCGGTCGGCTGGAACCGCGAGAAGGAAGAGCGCAGCG
>DASVUW010000435.1:0-3565 GCA_036386845.1 Allosphingosinicella sp.
GCTGGGGGTGGGTCCGCCGAAGGCGGGCCGCTTGCGACGCTGTGAAGGGCGAGGCGGGCATCGAGCCCGCTCGCCCTTACCCACCCCTGACCCCCTCCCTTTCAGGGAGGGGAGTTCCTCATGCCGCCGCCCGCATGCGCCGCACCCCGACATATTCGAGCAGAGTCACTCCCAGCACCGCGACCGCCTGAGCGGCGACGAAGGCCGTCCCGAGGGGGGTGATCCGGGCGCTTTCGGTCGAGATCAGGAGGAAGCTTTCCGCCGACCAGGCCAGGTTGCCGACGACGACCAGCCAGACCAGCGCCGTTGGCGGCACCGGCCGCGATGCCAGCCAGGCGATGAAGGCCGCGAGGGGCAGGAGAAGCAGCCCGGCTCCGAACAATAGCCTCTCGCCGAGGCCGAAAAGCGCGGATAACGGCCCGGCTCCCAAAGCGAGGAACAGGCCGGTCGCAAGGCAACTGGCCGAGTCGAGCGCCAGCACGCGCCGCAGGAAAGCAGGTGAATTCATGATCCGATCCTTTCTTTCGAAGGGCGCCGTGATCAGCGCCGCCCGCTCCTGATCGGCCTCTCGGGGTCATGCTGTCGATTACCTGGCAGGTAATGGGATTTGCCGATGGGCTGGGCTAGGCTGTGACAATGGCCACTGCTTCCGCCGACCTCGTCGGCACCCATATCCGCACCTGGCGGGCGCGGCGGCGCCTCAGCCAGCTCGATCTCGCCCTCGACGCCGAGATTTCGGCACGGCACCTCAGCTTCATCGAAACGGGCCGTTCGCGGCCGAGCCGGGCGATGCTTCTTCGCCTCGCGGAGCGGTTGAGGATTCCCCCACGCGAGCGCAACGTGCTGCTCGTCGCCGGCGGCTTCGCGCCCGCTCTGCCCGCAAGGACGCTCGACGATCCCGCTCTGGCCGCCGCACGGCAGGCGGTCGACAAGGTGCTCGCCGCCTATGAGCCCTATCCGGCGCTCGCCGTCGACCTCCACTGGAACCTGGTCGCCGCCAATGCCGGGATCGCCCCGTTCCTCGAAGGCGTGGCGCCGCATCTGCTCGAGCCGCCGCTCAACGTGCTTCGCCTCAGCCTCCATCCCGAGGGACTGGCGGGTCGGATCGAGGATCTGCCGCAATGGCGCTCCTACGTCTTCCGCCGCCTGGAGGAGCAGATCGACGCCAGTGCCGATCCGGTGCTCGCCGCGCTTCTGGAGGAGCTTCGCGCCTATCCGGGCGGAGAATGCGATTCCGGCCAATCGAACGGAGTCGCGATCCTGCTGAAGGTCCGTCAGGGGCCGCGAGTCCTCTCGTTCATGAGCATGACGACCGTGTTCGGAACCCCGCTCGACATCACGCTGTCGGAGCTGGCGATAGAGGCCTTCCTGCCGGCGGATCCGGAGACGGCGGCGCTGTTGAGGGGGTGACGCTGCTCGTCGCCCCAGCGAAGGCTGGGGCCCCGGCGGGTGAAGAACACCGAGCCTTTCACCCCCCGGGGTCCCAGCCTTCGCTGGGACGACGGAATAAGAAAGGGGCGGACGGCGGGACCAGATAGACCGCTCGTCCGCCCCTGTTCGTGTGGAAGCGTGTGGACGCGGATTAAGATACACGCTGCGTGCCAAAGCGGGCCGTTGGCGGAATTACGGGCCTCACAATGGTTTATGCGATTTAACCCCTTTTGCTTATTGTAAAGCGGGCCGACAAGGGACGTTGCGCCGGCGTGCCATTCATCGCGCGTTCAGCGCCGACAGGTGAATTACATGTGTAATCGACAGGGAGGGTGAGCCGTGGAGAGAATCGCCGAAGGCGAATATGCGGTGATGGAGGTGCTCTGGGACGAGGCGCCGCTGACGGCCGCCGACGTCGCCGCCAGGGTCCCCGAGAACAAGGGCTGGAGCCTCGCGACCGTCAAGACCATGCTCTCGCGCCTGCTGGCCAAGGGCGTCCTCAGCCATGAGGAGGATGGACGCCGCTATCTCTACCGTCCCGCCATCCGCCGCGAGGATTATGTCGCGGAGGAATCCGGACGGCTGATCGACCGGATGTTCGGAGGCCGGGTGCCTGCGCTCGTCGCCCAGCTCGCCGCCCGGGACAAGCTCACGCCCGCCGACATCGCGGAGATCGAGAAGCTCCTCAAGGAGCTCAAGTCGTGATCGCCTGGCTGATCGAGACCTTCGTCGCCGTCACCCTGCTGATGGCGATGGTGCTGGTGCTGCGCGGCCCCGTCGCCCGGAGTTTCGGCGCCGGCTGGGCCTATGCCCTGTGGGCCGTGCCCGCGCTTCGTCTGGTCCTCCCGCCGCTCCCGCAGCTGGCGCCGGACCTCTATTTTCCGCCCGTCGTACTCTTCATCCCGACGGCGGCGGAAATGGCCGCACCCCTGCCGGCCGAGGCCGGACCCGGGCAGTGGGTGCCCTTCATGCTCGCATTGTGGGCCGGGGGTGCGGTCATCTTCCTCATTCTGCAATGGCTCGGCTATCGCGCCTTCCTCGGCCAGATCCGAGACAGCTCGAGGCCGGCGCGTCCGCCCCTGTTCGGCGGGATCCGCACCTGGATCAGCGACAAGGTGGACGGGCCGCTCGCGATCGGAGTGATCGAGCGGCGGATCGTCCTTCCCGGGGATTTCTCCAGACGCTACAATCCCGTCGAGCGGCGGCTCGCGCTCGAGCACGAGCTCGTCCATCACCGGCGGGGCGACATATGGTGGAACCTGGCCGCGACCTTCATCCTGGCCGTCTTCTGGTTCAACCCCGTCGCCTGGCTGGCCTTCCGGGCCTTCCGGAGCGATCAGGAGCTGGCCTGCGACGCGGCCGTTGCGCGCACCGCCTCGCTGGACGAGCGGTGCGATTATGCCCGCGCCCTGGTCAAATCCGCCAGCCGGCCCGGGTTGATCGCCGCCTGCGCGCTCAATCCGGCCGGGGAATTGAAGCGCCGCCTGAGGATGATGCGAAATCACCGGGCGAGCCGCCTGCGCTCCGCCGGAGGAATCGTGGCTCTGGCCGCCTTCGCCGCCGCCGGCTTCGCGGTCGGAACGGGCGGAAAGCCCGAGGCCGGCGCTGTCCATCGGCCCTATGCTTCCGCCGCGCCCGTCCGCGCTCCCGAAGCGCCGCCGGTCCGGATGGCGTCGGCCGAGCGGGTCGCTTCGACCGTCGCCCCCGCCCGCCGCCAGGTCCGAACCGCCGCGGCCCGTCCCCCCGCCCGGCTGAAAGCGGAGCCGGCCAGCTTCGTCTCGGCCTCGGCGCCGGCGCCGCTCCCCTCGGCGCTGGCCTCGATGACGACGATCCTCCGCCGACTGCCCAAATCCGCGGTCGCTCCTCGAGTCCTGCCCCGCAGCTTCTCCCTCATTCACCCCGCATCCCAGGCGGTGCAGGTCGAGGCCGTCCGATTCGGGCAGGTTCATTCCGAAGCGCATGTCTTCACGGTCCGCCAGGTGCTCAGCGCCGAGGAGGTCGCCGAGCTCCGGGCCGCCGTCATCCAGGCCGCCGCCGAAGGCCGCAAGGTCAAGCTTCGGGTCCATCGCGGCGACACGCCGTCCGGCGGGGGCGGCCATGGCAACGGCTTCGACATCAACATCCAGACGCTCGT
>DASVUW010000436.1:0-1714 GCA_036386845.1 Allosphingosinicella sp.
GCTGGCTTCCCGACCGGCGCCGTCGCCGTCTTCGGCATTCGCGTCTCGAGCGGCTTCAGCCACGAATCGACCCGGCTGCCGATGGCGACCTGGGGATAGGAGGCCTCGTATTTCTTCGCGGCCTCCCATTCGCCGACCAGCCTGAGCGCTTCCGCGGAAGCGGCGGCGAGCGGCTGCGGCTTGCGAAGGGCGCGGTTGATCATCGCGTCGCCGAAGAAGGTCCAGTCGTTGTCGGGCGCGCAGCCGAACGAGGATCGGGTGGCCGAGGCGGCGGTGATCATGGCGGTGGTGTCGCTCCAGAGCGCGGGGACGAACGTTCCCGAAAAACAGGCCGAAAGGATCAGCAGCCGGTTGCGGAGGCCGAGTTCGTCCAGGAGCGAGGCGAGTCGGACGGGCGTGAGCAGCCCATAGCCCTCGTCGCCGTCATGATAGGTGAGTCCGGCCGGGATTCCGTGGCTGGTCGAATAGAGCACGAGAACGTCCTCCGATTCGTCCATGATCTCGGAGAGCCGGGCCAGGGCGACGCTCAGCGCGTGAAGCGAACCCATCGGAAGCGCGGCGGCCCCCCGGCCGTCGCTGCCGGCGAGCACCAGGCTGCGCCCCGCGGCGTCGAACCGACGCGAAAGCACCTTCCCCGCCTCCCGGGCCTCGCGGCCGAAGACGGGATCGCTGTCGAGCCCGATCGCCAGGACATAGGCGTCAACGACGCCGCTGCGCTGCGGGGCGAGCCCGGCCAGAGCGCTGGTCAGCCGGCGATGCTCGGCCAGCTCCGAGCGGGCCGAACGCCCGCGTTCCAGATTGGGACCGAGATCCAGGCTTGCCGCCATTTCCGCGGGGTTGGAGCCCGAGCCCAGAACCGGCCAGTCGCTTTTGTGTCGGGGCGCCTCGGACGGGGTAACCGCCGCGGGCGCGAAAGCCAGCGCTGAAGCAAGCACCGCTCTCAAGATGTGAGTTGAGAAATGCATGCGATCCCTGCCACCAGCGTTTGCGCCACTCTCGCCCGGCAGGGCGTATCGGGTCAACGGGGGCCGGCGCGGGGACTGGACCTTCGGCCCTTAATGAACCATTTGGGCCATGGGCCGGGTTAGCTCAGCTGGTAGAGCAACCGCCTTGTAAGCGGTAGGTCGTCCGTTCGAGTCGGACACTCGGCACCATTTCCGGCGCTCCGCCCGGGGATCATTTTGGCCCCGAAATGGTTGTAGCGACTGGTCCATGGCCTTCCGCC
This sequence comes from Allosphingosinicella sp., assembly GCA_036386845.1. Lineage (GTDB taxonomy): Bacteria > Pseudomonadota > Alphaproteobacteria > Sphingomonadales > Sphingomonadaceae > Allosphingosinicella. Next base: position 1,226 of record DASVUW010000436.1, read on the forward strand.
ATAGCCTATGGTTTGACTGCTATACCTCTTCATCCTATCCATCTTGGCGGTACGGCTGATCCGAAATGGAGTGAATTTTCCCGGTGTCCCTCGTCAGCGACCTGAAAGCCGCGTACCGTCACGACGGCCTGGCCGTGGTGCAGGATTTCGTGACGGCGGCGGCGAAGGTCGGGAGCATGGCGGACCTGCGAGCGCTCATCGAGAGCGCCGTCCAACAGCTGGGTTTCGACTATTTCGCGATCGTGCACCATGTCTGTTTCGGGCGCCCGGCCGGCGAGCATGTCCGACTCACCAATTATCCGCTGGATTGGGTCGGCTATGTTCGTGAGCTGCCCAAGCTGACCGATCCGGTCGTGAGGGCGGCGGAACGGATGTCGAGCGGATTCAAATGGGACCAGCTCGGCTCGCTTCTCACCGTGACTGCCGCCGAGGCGGAATATATGCGCGCCGCCGCCCGCCATGGCATCTGCCACGGCTATACGGTGCCCA
>DASVUW010000437.1:0-6756 GCA_036386845.1 Allosphingosinicella sp.
GTCGATGTGGTGCCGCGGGCCACCACGCTTGGCGCCGGGATGCCCGTCGGCGTGGTGCATTACCTGGACGTTGAATTTCTCTTCGTACTCGCTGCCGCCCTGCATCTTGAGGAGATTGACGCAATAGAAGATCGACACCCCGTTAGCTTTCGGGACGTCCCACCCGTCGCGGAAAGAGTGATTTCCGCCGCCCGTGAATTCGAATCGGACCGCGTCGTCCTCGATCAAGTGCTGGGTCGGGTTTTCATAGTGATAGACGAAGAAGCTTTTTTTCTTCCAAATCCGCTGGCCCTTTGAAGATCCGGAAGGCCGCAGGGTCCCGTTTGCGATCTCCGCGACGATTTTCGGAATTTCGTTCGGGACTTCGTTCCACGCCACATGATTCGGACGTTCCGTGATATACTCAACAATGTCATGGGCACCGAAAACCCGATAAAAGTAGAACTTCTTCAAACGGACCGACTTGTCGACGTCGTCATAGGCTTCGTTCATTCCCGCCTCCTTTGGGCTTGGACACTGTGCGTCTGTCGTCCGCGAAGGAGTGCCGGCACTGCGCTGAACTCCCGAACCGGTCCGGCTTCGTCGCTTCCACGGGCGAGCGCCGCGGAGCGGCCCAGATCAGGCCGCGAAAACCGAATTCCGGTTTGAGGACATCTTTCTCGAGCTTCGCCTTGAACGCGAGCCACTCGCCATTCTCTTCGTCCCAGCACGTCAAGCCGTCCGTAAGCGAGCGGGCCTCAGTCAAATATCGGCGCGCCTCAATCCGGGCGCCGCTTTTGGCGAGCGAATGCGCCGTTCCACGCTTGCTGGTGGCCAGACGGAACGCGAAGTCGGTGTTCGTCGGGTTCCCGTCGTACAGCTGCTTGACGATCGCGTGCTGGCGCAGGCGGATTTCAACCGACTTCGGCCACAGCCCCCGCATGTAGAAGCCGTCGGCAAGCCAGCCCAGCGCATTGGCCTGGCTGAGCAACAGGTGCGGGTCGCCCGGCCGGGATCGAAGCGCCCGGTCGAGCAGGGCCGCAGCTTTCGAGTGCCAGGCCGCCGCGGCTGGATAATCGTGAGAGGCGCTGAACCGGACGTTTCCGACATTCACCGCAGCGGAGGCGGCTTGAAGCAGATAATCGGCATTGTCCGGGGAGCTCAGGACCAGCCGGTCCGCGGCCTGGGACGCCTGCAGGTAGCGGGTGCTCGCCCGGGGCCAGTCATCCACCATCTCGTGCGCCATGCCGAGACCCGACAGGCTCTTGATATGTTCCAGCACTCGCTTCGGATCGCGCGGCGAGCGTGCCACCTGCTCGGCGGTCGTGTTCATGGCCTGGCCAAAGGCGGCGAAGGCCTTGCCATGATCCTTTGCGGCGCGGGCATCGTCACCCATGGCTTGAAGGATCCGCGCTCGACGGCTCAGGGATTCGTCGGGGAGCCGGTCGAGATCGTCGTCGCGACCATAATATTGGAGAGCCCTCGCGTTGACGGCGCCAAGCGCGTCGAGCCGGCCGACGGCGTGCAGCCTGTCCCGCAAATCCGTCAACATGAACTCCACCAGGCCCTCGGCTTGCGCGCGTTGGACCTGGGCTTCGGCACGGGCGGTTAAGGCGATGGTCGTCATCAGGGCCATGACTAGCATTGCGGCCAGCGCCGCGACCGTGATGTAGCTCACGCGACGAATCCGTCTTGTAGCGTCTCGCTGGACGAGATCGTCGAGGCCTACCCCGGAAAGGCCCGCGACCAGTTTCAGCAGCCCGAGGCGCCGGCCGTCGCCCGCTTTGCGAAGGTCGGCGGCCAGCGGCTCGATCCCGCCCTCCCGCAAGGCGGGGGAAAAGCATCGGTCCGGCTCGCCGTCCACGATCGCGGTGAAAATCGGCCGCCCCGGATGAAGCTCGCGAAAGGTCGCGATCTCTTTGGCGACCCACGTCGAGGCGGCGCTGTTCGGGGAGCAAAGCACGATCAGGTTCCTCGACACCGCCAGGGCCGCCCGAACCCTCTCGCTGAGGTCGCCTGCCGCCGGCAGCTCGTCGCGGTCACGGAAAATCGGGGTCAGGCGGGCGGGGACCTCCCCGCCCTCCCCCTGGGTGCCCGCCAGCCGCTTCGGCAGCCGATAGCCCTCGAGCCTGCCATGCAGCCAGCGGCCGATCGTCGCGTCCTTGTGGCTGTAGCTGATGAACGCGACATAGCCCCCGGCCGCGCCGGGTCCCGTTTCGGCCATGGTGATTCCCCCATGGGCGTGGGCAACCGCGTCCGCGCCCGCCGGCAAGGTGCCAGAGCGGGGACGAGTCGACAATATATCAAAAACTTAGATTTGGGCGCCGGAAATCGGAGGTCTCAATACGGCAGCCGCGAAACGGATCAGCCCAGCTTCTGCGCCAGGAAGCTCGGCACCGGGCCGTTCCAGCCGTCTTCGTCCTCGGCCGCGATCGGCTCGGGCCGAGGCTCCGACCGGCCGCGGGCGGGGCGAGGCTCGCGGCGCGACTCCTCGCGACGCGAGCGCGGCTCCGCTTGGGTTTCGGCTCGGTGCGGTTCAGCCATGGGCGGAACCGGCGTCGGCTCGGCCGCCTCTTCGGGCGCGACGGGGGCCTCGCGCCTTGGGCGGCGCTCGCGCTTCGGCTCCTCGGATCGAGCCCGGCCGCGCGGCGGGCGCGCCCCGCGCGCACCGCGCGAGGTTTCCGCTTCCTCTCCCTCCGGAGGCGCGGATTCCGCCCTGTCGGGCGAACCGCCCGCCTCGGCCGGCTGGATCTTCGCCCCGGTCAGCTTCTCGATCGCCTCGATCGCCTCCGCGTCGGCGGCGGTGGCGAGGGTGATGGCGATCCCGGTCTTGCCGGCTCGGCCGGTCCGGCCGATGCGGTGGATATAGTCGTCCGGATGCCAGGGCACGTCGTAGTTGAAGACGTGGCTGACGTCCTTGATGTCGAGGCCTCGCGCGGCGACGTCGGAGGCGACGAGGATGTTGATCTCGCCCGACTTGAAGCGGTCGAGCTCGCGGATCCGCTCGGGCTGCTCCATGTCGCCGTGGATCTCGCCGGCGTTGAGGCCCGAGCGCTTGAGACTCTGCATGAGCTCGCGGACCGTCGTCTTGCGGTTGCAGAAGACGATGGCGGTTCGCACGTCGTTGCCCTTCAGCCGGTCCGTGAGGACCTGCTTCTTGCGGCGCGAATCGACCTTGAGCACGCGCTGGTCGATGGAGATGTTGGCCGTCGCCGGGCGGGCGACCTCGATCGTCTTGGGACCGGTCAGGAACTTGTCGGCGAGCTTCTTGATCGGCCCCGGCATGGTCGCCGAGAAGAGCAGGGTCTGGCGGACGGACGGAAGCTTCGAGCAGATCTCCTCGATGTCGGGAATGAAGCCCATGTCGAGCATGCGGTCGGCCTCGTCGATGACCAGCAGGCCGCAGCCGTTGAGCATGATCTTGCCGCGCCCGAACAGGTCCATCAGCCGGCCGGGCGTGGCGATCAGGACGTCGACGCCCTTTTCGAGCTTCTTGATCTGGTCGGTCATGTTGGTGCCGCCGATCAGGAGCGCCATGTTGAGCTTGTGGTATTTGCCGTATTTCTCGAAATTCTCGGAGACCTGCATCGCCAGCTCGCGCGTCGGCTCCAGGATCAGCGAGCGGGGCATCCGGGCGCGGCTTCGGCCTTCTCCCAGGATGTCGATCATCGGGAGGACGAAGGCGGCGGTCTTCCCGGTGCCCGTCTGGGCGATTCCGATGAGGTCGCGGCCCATCAGGACGGAGGGGACCGCCTGCTTCTGGATGGGGGTGGGATCGGTGTAGCCGGATTCCTCCACGGCGCGGAGCAATTCGTCGGATAGGCCGAGATCGGCAAAACTCATAAGGGTTCCGGGTGATGGAGGGGCTTCGTCGCGAGCCGCTTCAGGGAAATCGCTTGGGCCAAGCGCATGCTCAAGTCAAGAAACGTCAAGGGCGAACGACCGGTTCCAGGCCGCGGAAGCGGTCGATCTCGCACGCGCCGCCCATCCGCGAGCGGATGTTGTCGCGATCCTCGCAGACCATGCCGTCGGCATTGGGGGTGATGTAGAAGCCGTAATAATAATCGAGCGCGGGGCAGCTGCTCTCGAGCTTGGCCCGTACCCGCTGGCGGTTGCGCAGGATGAGATCGACGCTGCTCCTGCCGACCAGCGTGGCTCCGGCGATGGCGCGCGCCGGGACGCATTTGGGGCCCTTGCCCTCTTTCCACTCCACCCTCGTCGGCGGGGCCTGGCGGAAGCGGATGATGACCTGCTCCCGAACCACCCGCTGCCCATATTGGGCCGGGCGCGCCGGCGGGGCGGCCGCCGGGGCGATTCCGGCCAGCAGCGCCAGGGCCGAAGCGCCCGCGCGGATCAGTGAGGAGCGCTGCATCATGGTCCCTTCCCCGCAAACGCTTGAACAGGCGATTAATCCCCCGCGGCGAATCCTCCGCGGCGCATCCGCGCTTGCGAAAGCCGGGATTGCGCCATACTACCCCGCCACATTCGGGCGGCCCCGTGCGGCCGGCCTCCACAACTAGCGGAGACACGAACATGGCGACTGAGCCTCAGTCAACCGGCCTGCCGATTTTCTATGGCGGCCTCGAGCCGCTGTCGAGCAGCGTCCATGCAGGCTATCGCAGCCGTAGCTCGGATCGCGCACCTTTCCTCACCACCAACCATGCCGTGCCGATCACGATCGACGAGTTCGTCGCCGTCCAGCGCCATTTCCCGATCGTCTTCTCGGTCGGCGAGAATCCGGTGCCGCTCGCACTGATGGGGCTCAATGAGGGCGTCAACGTCTTCGTCGACGCGGAGGGCAAGCCGACCGGCGAAATGTATCTCCCGGCCTATGTTCGCCGCTATCCGTTCATGCTGGCGCGGCTTCAGCCCGACGCGCAGGAGCTTTCGCTCTGCTTCGACCCGACCAGCGGCCTCATCGGCGACTTCGAGGACGGCGAGCCGCTGTTCGCCGACGGCAAGCCGAGCGAGACGACCAATAACGTCCTCAAATTTTGCGAGGAGTTCGAGCTTTCGGCCCAGCGCACCGTCGCCTTCATGACCGAGCTCAAGGATTCCGGAATGCTGATGGACGGAGAGGTCTCGATCCAGCCGGCCGGGTCCGATCAGCCGTTCGTCTATCGCGGCTTCCAGATGATCAACGAGGAGAAATTGCGCGACCTTTCAGGCGACGATCTGAAGCGGATGAACGGCAACGGCATGCTTCCGCTGATCCTGGCCCACCTCTTCTCGGTCTCCCTCGTCCGCGAGGTCTTCGCCAAGCAGATGCAGCAGGGCAAAGGGCCGTCGGTTCCGGGCCTGGGCGAGCCGGCGGGCAACGCGTAGGCGAAGATCGGCCGAAACCGGGAGCTCCTAATTCCTCCCCCGGTTTTCCGGGGGAGGGGGACCGCGCGAAGCGCGATGGAGGGGTTGTCCAAGAGGTCGAGAAGGCCCTCCACCAGGCTGCGCCGGGTCCCCCTCCCCTGCAAATGCAGGGGAGGATCTAGCCGCTGCCTCATCCCTCCTCGACCAGCTCGGCCACGACCGCCGCGGCGTCGACGCCCAAGACCCGGGCGATCACGATGAACTCCGACACTTCGAGCCGCCGTTCGCCGCGCTCGTAATTGGAAACGAAGGATTGGGGGCGTCCCAGCCGGTCGGCAAGGTCGGACTGCCTGAGGCCTTTTGCCCGCCGCGCCTCGAGCAGGCGCCGCCGAAGCCGATCCGCCGGCCTTTCGCCGCCTCCCGCAGGCGGCGGCCGGTCGGCCTGCGCCTCGCCGCCGAGGCGGACGAGCTCGTCCGCCAACCGCTCGAGTTCGGCGCCGAGCCGAGCCAAGCTTGTCTGTTCCCTGCTTCCCACGCTCGCACTTCCCCACGTTAAGCGAAATCCACGCGCATGAACTAATTGCTTTACGGTGGGTTGTCGAGGGGCGCAGTGGAACGAAATCGGGACGTACGGCCATCGCCGCCCCGAGGTCGCCAGCTTGATGGTTACACCTGAGATCGCGGCAGTCCCGATCACCGGAGCGAAGCACGCGCACGAATATTGGCAGGAGGTCCTCTCAATCCTCGCTCACGCACGGCGCCCATCGCCCGCCAAGCCGCCGGAGCCTTGGAACATCGTTTCGACGGCCGCCGCCGCGCCGATGGGACGGATGGCGCCGCGGGCCTGGCCGGGCGAATTGCGCCCTTGAAACCTTCCAAGACTTTCATACATTTAACCTGACGCGCCGACGTATCCCCCCCTTTGCGGAGGCGCGTTGCGCCCCTCGGGGCGCCCTCCCTGAACCTGGCCACCCCGCGGCATCCGCGGGGTGGCTTTTTAACATGTGAGCTGAGCGGGTCGGGTACGAGCGGATGAGCGTCGCCGGCAAGCAGGGTCCCGTCCGGGGCGGAGCGTCTCGATTTCAGAATGGAAGCGATCGGCGGCACGCCGCTGTGCTCATCGACGGAGGTCGGCCGCACTGCTTCGATTTTCAGCCTGCCTGACTCGCTGGCCATGTGCCTCGGCCGCTCCCTCGAACGCGCAGGCCTTCCTGAAGCGCGCATGCCTTGAGCCTTATTCGGCGGCGATGGCTTCCTGCGGACCGAGCGCCGCTTCCGCCAGCGCCTCGGCGATGGAGGCGATGAGCCGGGCGACCCGGTCGAAGCCCGCACCCGTCGTGCGCAGATCGGGGGCGAGGTAGAGCGAGCGGTCGAGCTCGAGCTGGAGCGCATGGATTCCCCGCGCCGGGCGTCCGTGCCGTTCGGTGATGTGGCCGCCGGCATAGGGGGCGTTCCGAGCGACCTTGAAGCCGG
>DASVUW010000438.1:0-4517 GCA_036386845.1 Allosphingosinicella sp.
ACCCGGCTGCCGGTGCCCCATTTGGTCGACCGGATCGAGCTGCTCGGGCGCGACGCGATGGTCATCGGCGGCGCGAACCGCGGCCTCGGCTTCTCGACCGTCGAGCTGGACGGCGCCGCCCCCGACCTCGGCGACCGCTACGTCCACCCCGATTCGGCCGAGGGAGAGAGCCGCAGCCACGCTTTCTTCTTCAGCCCGGACGGCGCCTCTCCGGGCGGGGATTCGGGAACAGTCGGCCTGCCCGTCGCCAAACGCGCCGATCCCGCGCTCGCGCGGTTCTTCGGAAGTTCGGCGGCGATGGTCTTCCTCCGCCGGGACGACCGCCGGCTCGCCCCTGCCGGCGAGCTGGAGGCTCAGACCCGCGGGATCGTCGACGACGATTGCAAGGCGAGCTGCGTCGACTGGTACGGTAATGCGCGGCCGATCTTCTGGAACGGGCGGACCTTCGCACTGCTCGGCTACGAGCTGGTCGAGGGCGAGCTCGCCCGGGGCCGGATTCGCGAGGTCGGCCGGATCAGCTTCGCGCCGCGGGCTCGGCAGTAGCGTTGTCCCGGCGAAAGCCGGGATCTCGGGGAGAACGGCCGAGCCTTCTCGTCCTGAGGTCCCGGCTTTCGGGTTCCCATCAAAGTACTACTTTGACGGGGTCCCTCCCGGGATGACGGGGACGGTTGCGTCCGGGCTCCTCCCGCCGTTACAGGCCTGACCATGCTCGGCCCGACCCTTGAAACCCCCCGCCTCATCCTTCGTCCCCCCGAGGAGCGGGACCTCGACGGATTCGCGGCGATGATGGCCGACGAGGAGGCCGCCCGCTATGTCGGCGGGCGGCAGGGGCGCTCCGGCGCCTGGCGGGGCATGGCGGCCATGGCCGGAAGCTGGGCCTTGCGGGGCTATGGGATGTTCTCGGTCGTCGAGAAAGCGAGCGGCCGCTGGATCGGCCGGGTCGGCCCGTGGCAGCCGGAAGGCTGGCCCGGCGCGGAGGTCGGCTGGGGCCTCGAACGTTCCTCCTGGGGCAAGGGCTACGCGACGGAAAGCGCCGAAGCGGCGGTGTCCTGGGCGTTCGACGAGCTAGGCTGGGACGATGTCATCCACTGCATCGACCCCGACAACGCGCCGTCCGCCCGAGTCGCCGAGCGGCTCGGATCCGCCCGCCGCGGCAGCGCCTGGCTTCCGGAGCCTTTCGACAACACGCCCGTCGAGATCTGGGGCCAGACCCGCGCCCAATGGCGGGCGCGCCGACGCTAGGCGGATGTGGTCATTGGGACAGGAAAGTGGTCGATCCGCGCCTGTCAACCGCGTGTTCCACGTGGAACATATCGCGAACGGTCTATCCATCGGCCAAAAGGATGGAGGCCGCTGCCGACTTTCACTGAAATACACGCCTTCGGTGATCGCCTTATCCCGTTAAGTGTCTGTTTTTACGGCAATGTCTGAGATGGCAGGAAATCGAGTGAAGATAGCCTGGAATCGCCAGGAATCGACACGAATCGCCAGGAAACGCGCCGCCGCCGTTCATGGCGATTCTCGCTGCCGGACGCCGCGCGCCAGGGTCCGGACTCGATAGGAAGAGTGTCAGCCCGGCCTTCGCCGGGATGACGCCGGAATCCTCGGGAATGAACAGAAGCCGATTGAGTAGGAACCCTAGGAAAGTGCCAGCAGCCGGTCCCGCTTTTCCGCCAGATCGGCGTAGGGCCCGCAGTCCCCACCGCCCGCGACGCTTGCCATCGCCCGATCGAGGCGACGGAGCCCCGCTTCACCCAGTTCCCCCACCGCGCTCGCCACCGCGACCATCTCGTCCATCTTCCCCGAGCAATGGAGGACCGCGTCCGTGCCTGCCTCGATCACGCCCCGCGCCCGCGCGTCGAAGCCGCCGCCGAGGGCGTTCATTCCGATGTCGTCGGACATCAGGAAGCCGTCGAAGCCGATCCGGCCTCGTATCACCTCGCCGATCACGATCGGCGACTGGCTCCCCGGCCGTTCGGGATCCCAGGCGGTGTAGACGCAGTGGCAGGTCATCCCCATCGGCGCCGAGCGCAGGGTACGGAAGGGCTCGACGTCCACCTCCAGCTCCTCGAGCGACGCGGAAACCACGGGCAAGGTCTCATGGCTGTCGACCAGGGCCCGGCCGTGGCCCGGCATATGTTTGATCACGCCGACGACCCCCGCCGCCGCGAGCCCCTCGAGCGAAGCCCGGCCCAATGCCGCGACCTGCATCGGCTCGGAGCCGAGGGCCCGGTCGCCGACGATGTCGGTCGCCCCCGGCTGACGGACGTCGAGGACCGGCAGGCAGTCGACATTGACTCCCACTTCCGCGAGCAGGACCGCGATCGCCGCGGCGTTGGCGCGGGCGGCCTCGATCGCGCTCATCGGCGCCTTTTCGTAGAGCCTGGCGAAGGCTTCGGCAGCCGGAAAGGCTGGCCATTGCGGCGGCCTCATCCGGGCGACCCGGCCGCCCTCCTGATCGATCAGGATCGGAAGATCGTCGCGGCCGTGAAGCGCTCGCAGCTCCGAGGTCAGTCCGAGCAATTGCTCTCGGGACTCGATGTTCCGCCTGAAGACGATGTAGCCGACGGGATCGGAGTCGCGGAAGAAGGCCCGTTCGTCCGGGCTGAGCTCGAGCCCGGCGGGCGCATAGATGGCGGCTTGCATCCGCAAGTCCTAGCCGGTCGAGAGGCGCGCGTCAGCCACTCCCGTCATGCCGGCATGTCCCGTCATCCCAGCGAAGGCTGGGATCCCGGTGGGTGAAAGGCGCCGGCGGTCTTCACCCGCTGGGGCCCCAGCCTTCGCTGGGGCGACGCTACACCTTGAGGCACTGCTCCCCGGCAACCTTCAGGCGCCCGCAGATTCCCGCCGCGTCTGCGCCGCTGGCGCGAAGGCGGTAATAGGTCTTGCCGTTGACATTGGCCTGGACGACGCTGTGCGAGAGCGGAGCCAGATAGGCGAACCGGCCGGACAGGGCTTTCCAGGCCTTTTCGGCGGCGGCGCCGCTGGGAAAGGCGCCAAGCTGGATGGTCGCCCCGCCGGCGGCGGCCGGAGCGGGGGCAGCCGGCTTCGCGGCCTGGGCGTTGCTTGGAGCCGGCGCCTTGAGGAGGGGCTCCTTCTCGGCCGGGGCCGGGGCCGAAGCCGCGCCCTTGGGCTGAGCCGTCACCGGCGCCTCGGCGACAGCGCCGGTGTCGATGCTGGCATTGGGCGTCCCGCCCTGCGCGGCGTCGAACGCGGTCTCGCCCTGGCCTTCGACCTTCATTCCGCCCGGGCTGTCGGGCTTGACCTTGTAGGGGCCCTCGGCGGCGGCGATTACCTCGGGCGCTCCGTTCTCCGCGCCGTCGCGATTGCCCATCCAGAAGATGCCCCCGACGATCCCGCCGATGGCGGCCAGGCCGATCAGCACCGCGACGATCAGCTTGAGCGGCGAAGGGCCGGCTTCGCCCGAATCCTCCTCGACCGCTTCCAGCCAGGGGAGACGATCGTCATTGTCGAGCGCGGGGTCGTCGGCGCGAATGTCGGTCATCACTGCATCTCCTCGGCGGCCGCCACGCCCATGATGTTGAGGCCATTCCTGATAACCTGCCCGAGCGCGTCCGCCAACTGTAAGCGAGCGCTGGTTAATTCCGGATTATCTTCGAGCAGGAAGCGGCGGGAGGGATCGTCGTTGCCCCGATTCCACAAGGCGTGGAAGGCCGCGGCGAGGTCTCCAAGATAGAAAGCCACTCTGTGCGGCTCGTGCGCCTGGGCCGCCGCCTCGACGATGCGCGGGAACTGGGCGGCGATGCGCACCAGGCCCAGTTCCTCGTCGTCGAGAAGCCCGAGGTCGGCGGAATGTCCCAAATCGAGACCTGCTTCCGCCGCGCGGCGGTGAAGCGACCTGATCCGCGCATGGGCATATTGGACGTAGAAGACCGGATTGTCCTTCGAGGCCTCGACCACCTTGGCGAAGTCGAAGTCCATCTGGGCGTCGTTCTTGCGGGTCAGCATGGTGAACCGGACGACGTCCTTGCCGACCTCCTCGACCACTTCGGCGAGGGTCACGAAGCTGCCCGAGCGCTTCGACATCTTGACCAGCTCGCCCGCCCGGAGCAGCCGGACCATCTGGACGATCTTGACGTCGAGCGCCGGCCGGCCGGCCAGCGCCTGAACGGCCGCCTGGGTCCTTTTCACAGTCCCTGTATGGTCGGCCCCCCAGACGTTGATGAGCTCGTCGGACGCTTCGAGCTTCTGCATGTGATAGGCGGTGTCGGCCGCGAAATAGGTCCAGCTTCCGTCCGACTTGCGGATCGGCCGGTCCTGGTCGTCGCCGAACTCGGTCGAGCGGAACAGAGTCAGCTCGATGGGCTCCCAATCCTCGATTGTCTTGCCCTTGGGCGGAGGCAGGGTGCCCCGATAGACCAGTCCCTTCTCCCCGAGCAGCTCGAAGGCGCGGTCCACGGCTCCCGATTCCTGCACCTCGCGCTCGGACGAGAACAGGTCGTGATGGACCCCGAGGGTCGCCAGATCGGCCCGGATCAGATCCAGCATTGCAGCCA
>DASVUW010000439.1:0-17649 GCA_036386845.1 Allosphingosinicella sp.
CACCGTCCGGCTGCCCGGCCGAGCGCGCACCGACGGGCCCACGGCGACGATCCGGTCGCCGCGCACCAGCACGTTGCCCACCTTGGCCGGAGCGCCAGTGCCGTCAAATATCCGGGCGCCGCGGATCAGGGTTTCGCGTTCCTGCGCCGGCGCCGCGGCCGAGAGGAGCAGGGCCAAGGCGGCCAGCAGCCGCTTCATCGGCGCGGCGCTTTCAAATGCTCGTCAAAAAAGCCCTCGGCCGCGCGGAAGCTCTGGAGCCAGTTCGAATGGAGGAGGAAGGAATGGCGCTCGTTCGGGAAGACGAGCTCGCGATAGGGGATGCGCCGCGCCGCGAGCTCGCGGGCGAGTAGCACCGACTGGGAGAAGTCGACGTTGCGGTCGTCGTCGCCGTGGATGAGAAGCACCGGCGAGCGCCACCGGTCGATCGCTCCGAGCGGCGAGGAATCCCATTGCAGCTGGCGGGCGTCGTTCTGGTCCGCCGGCGACAGATTGATCGGCAGCGGCCGAAGCATCGAATGGACTCCGTGGAAATCCACCCCGGCGGCGAACAGCTCGCTGTTCCGGGCAAGTCCGAGCGCGACCAGATAGCCGCCCCAGCTTCCCCCCCAGATACCGATCCGGGCGGGATCGACCTCCGCCCGGGCGGCGAGCCACCGCCCGGCGGCGAGCACGTCGCGATATTCGGCCCCGCCGCCCCGGGCGATGTCGGGCGAGTCCCTGAAGGCCGAGCCGTAGCCGGTGCCGCTTCGGTAATTGACCGCCAGGACGTGATAGCCGCTGGCGGCGAGATGCTGGTTGAAGACGTAGGCGTTCGAATAATAGCCCGAGGGGTGGAAGCCGAGCAGCATCTGCCGGCGAGGCCCGCCATGGACGTAGACGATCGCGGGGCGCTTGCCGGGACCGCGGGCTCGGAACAGCTGGCCGTGGACCTCGATTCCGTCCTCGGCCCGGAACAGCACCGGCTCGGGCGCGACGAAGCCGGTCGCCGCTGCCACGGCCTTGAACGGCTTCACCCCGCGCTCGACGAGGGCGGGGTGGGCGGGCCGGGAGACGTCCGTCGCGATGACGGCCAAGGCGTCCCCCGCGAGCACCGGGGCGGACTCGATCCCGGTCCGGCCCGTCAGCCGCTCGGGCGAGCCGCTCGAAAGGGGCCGCCGCCAGATGTGCCGCCGGTTGAGGTCGCCCTGGTTGCCGGCGTAGACGAGCGACCGCCCGTCCGCACCGAGGGTGAACATCTCCACCTCGAAAGCGCCCGGCGTAAGGTCCCTCGGCTGGCCGCCCTTTGCCGCATCGAGCGCGTAGGGATGGAGCCAGCCGCTGCGTTCCCACGGAAAGACGAGCTTGCCGTCCTTGCTCCAGAACAGGTCCTGGCCCCGCGATTCGTAATAGCGGCCACCCGCGCCGGCGGGGGCGGCCCAGAGTTCGCGCGCGGCCCCGGTGGCCAGGTCCACGGTCCGGATCGACCAATAGGGTCCACTGTCACGGGCCGCGCCCGCCGGGGCGTCGAGATGGCGGATGAAGGCGACCTGGCGCCCGTCGGGAGAGAAGACCGGTTCGACCGAGAATCCGAGGCCGGGGTCGAGGAATCGGATCTGGGGCCGGGCCGGATCGAGCAGTCCGACGAAGCTATAGTCTCCGCGATGGCTGATGAAGAGGAGGCGGGTGCCGTCGGGCGACCATTGGAGCCGCCTGATTTCGCTCCTGGTCGAAGTAAGCTTTCGGGCTTCGCCCCCGCCGCTCGCCCACAGCCAGATCTCTCCACGCCTGGTGTAGGCCAGCTTGGTTCCGTCCGGCGAAAAGGTGGGCGAGTGGCCGTCGCCGACCGTGATCGTCTCTTCTCCCTCCATCCCGGTGATCGAGAGCTGCTGCCTGGGCGGTTCGCCGCCCCAGGCAGTGTTGGGCAGCGGATCGTCGCGCGCCTCCGGATCGCCGCCGCGCACGAACGCGAGCCGGGTTCCGTCCGGGCTAAGCGCGAGATCGTAGATCGGCTGCCCGTCATCCTGGGCGGCGACTATCAGGGGCCGGGCGGAGCGGCCGCGCTCGGCGAACCAGATGCTTCGGATTCCCGCCGCGCTCTCCACCCAGGCGAAGCTCGGCGCGTCGCGTGCTCCGACGAGCTCGCTCGCGACCGGAAGGGCCAGAGCCGCGGCGAGCGGGTCGCCCCGCTCGGCGCCGAACGCCGAGGCCGGCCCGAGCAGGAGCACGGCCCCCCAGAGCCCCACAAGAAGCCGTCTCAAACATTCCATACCGCCTCTTTGGGGCGGCCATCCGCCCCCGACAAGCGCAACGGCCTCCGCCATGCGCGAGGGTTATGGCGGCTGGAACCCTCTGAATGAGATGTGGAGCATTGCCTCGCCGGGCTTTGGCTCTAGGGTCCTGGCGATGACGAGGCGAACGCCGACTTTACGGGCCATGGCCCTGGGCCTGGCGGTGGCTTTGGCGTCTCCGGCCGCCGCCGATGAAGCGACGGGCCTTCAGCGGCGTGTCGAAGCAAGGCTGAAGGAGGCGGGCCCAGGCACGCGTTTCGGATTCGTCGTCGCAACCGAGGACGGGCGGGAGATCGTCGCCATCGCTCCCGAATCCCGCTTCATACCGGCTTCGAATACCAAGATGTTCACGACCGCCGCCGCTTTCGCGACCCTCCCCGGGGTGAACGAGCCGGACGCCTCCGGCGGGGCGAGGGTGAGGATCGAGACGGGGAGGGGCGGCCCGCCCGACATCGTCCTCGAAGGCCGCGGCGACGCGCGCCTGTCCAGCCGCCCCGACTGCGTCGAAAACTGCCTCGCGGCGCTCGCCGACTCGGTCGCCGCCAGGGTCCGGACGGCCCGCGACGTCGTCGGCGACGACAGCCTCTTCCCCGACCAGCGCTGGAGCCCGGGAATGAGCTGGAACAACATACCCACGCGCTCAGGGACCGCCACTTCGGCGCTCAGCCTCGACGACAACGAGCTTTTGATGCGGGTCGTCCCGGCCGCTCCGGGCCAGCCTCCGAAGCTCGAGCTGATGCCCTACTATACCGTCGACAATCGGGCGGTGACCATCGCCGCCGGTGGCACCACGGCGCTGGCCTTCGACCGGCTGCCGGGAGAGCGATCGATTCGTCTGACCGGAACCATCGCCGCAGGCGCCGAGCCGGAGCTGTTGCGCCTCGGGATCGACGATCCGGCGCATTATGCCGCCTGGCGCTTCCGGTCCCTGCTCGGCGAGCGGGGGGTGCGGATTGTGGGCCAGGTCGGAGTCCGGCACCGGGCGCTTCGTCCCGCCGACGACCCGACGGTCCGCAACGGTGCGCCGGCGGCGCGTGCGCCGCGTCCCGAGGCGATCGCAGCCCTCACGCCGCCTCCGCTGGCCGCCGACATCGCGATCACCAACAAGGTCAGCCAGAATCTGCACGCCGAACTGCTGCTTCGGCGGGTCGGGCTCGAGGCCGGATCGGGCTCGATCGCCGACGGGCTGGCGGCGGTCCGGGCCATGCTAGAGCGCGCCGGGGTGCCTCGGGCCGCCTACGATTTCTCGGACGGGTCGGGGATGTCGACCTACAATCGGGTGGCGCCGCGCGGGATGATCGTCTTCCTCCGCTGGGCGTCGAGCCAGCCCTGGGGCTCGGCGTGGCGTTCGGGCCTGCCCGTCGCCGGAGTCGACGGCACTCTGGCGAGGCGGTTCAAGGGGACCGCGCTCGAGAACCGGCTGTTCGCGAAGACGGGGACCTTGAACGCCAGCTCGGCGCTGTCGGGTTACATGATCGCGAAGAGCGGGCGCACCTTGCTCTTTTCCGTTTATGCCAACGACATTCCAGAAGGCGTGGCGGCAACTGGCGCGATGGACGCGGCTCTGCTCCTCGTCGCCGAAGCCAATTAGCAACATCCGAAACGAATCGAAGTGTACGAGATTCGGAATCATGTGACGCCGAGTCGTGACGGGCGCGGGGGGCTCTTTGGCACTGTTTGGTGAAGATTCCTCCCCGCGATTTCGCGGGGAGGGGGGCCATGCGAAGCATGGTGGAGGGGTTCTCGGCGCCGGAAGGACCCCTCCACCGCGCTTCGCGCGGTCCCCCTCCCCCGCGAAAGCGGGGGAGGATTTCAGGCGTCCCATGCCGCGATCACCGCATTTCCCGTCGCTCGCCTCAGTTCGGCGATGCCGGTCTCCCGGTGCCGCGTCGGGTGGACACGGTTGGTCAGCAGGGTCCAGGCAAGGCCGCGGTCGAAGTCGACCCACAGTCCGGTTCCGGTGAAGCCGGTATGGCCGATCGTTGCGGCAGAGCAGGAGCCGCCGCCGTGCCAGCCGTCGAAGCGGCTTTCCCAGCCGCAGGTGCGAGCGTCGCGCACCGGGGTGCGGATCGCTTCGAGCATGGCTGGGGAGGCCCCATTCCCGTCGAGAAGGCCCTGGGCGAAGTCGAGCACTCCTGCGACCGTGCCGAACAGGCCGGCATGGCCAGCGGCACCGCCGAGGGCGAAGGCATTCTCGTCATGGACCTCGCCCCGAAGCACCCGCCCGCGCCAGGTACAGGCTTCTGTCGACACGGCGGGCCCGGGGGGCGGTCCGAAGCTCAGCCCTTCGGCAAGCGGCCATTCCGAAAGCTTCGCCCCGGTGATCCGTTCGATCGCGATCCCGAGCAGGATGAAGTTGATGTCCGAATAAACGGGCCGGCCGTGCTTCCATTCGCGCTGCAGGACGAAGGCTCGAAGCCGGGCCGGATCGTCGCCGTAGGTGTAGATCGGCTCGACCGCGGGCAGAAAGGTGCGGTGGCCGAGGCAGTCTCGGAAGGTAAGCCTCCGCTCGGGCGCATGGTCCACATCGTACTGCCTGAGGTCGGGAATGGCGTCGGTCAGCGGCCGGTCGAGGTCGAGGCGGCCCTCCTCCCCGAGGCGCAGGATCATCATTGTCGTCGCAATCACCTTCGTGAGGGAAGCAAGGTCGAACCAGTGCGCCTCGGTGAGCGGCTCGGGCTCGGGCACCAGCGCGGCCATTCCGGCGAGCTTCACGGCGTGGCGGCCGTCGGCGCCGACTATCCCAAGCGCCGCGGCAGGAATCCTGGCCTCCGCGACCGCCGCCGCGGCTGGAGCGAAGGCGGCCTCGATCATCGGTCGTCCGCCCTCGGCCGGATCCGCGCGAGGAAGGGCAGGAACAGGATCGCGGCCAGGCTGAGAACCCCCGAGAGCAGGAAGAAGAGGTCGAAGCCGTTCAGGCCCGCATCGTCCAGACGTTTGACGATCGCTCCACCGGCGCCGGACAGCAGCCGGGGCAGGAGGAAGGCGAAGCCCGACAGGAAGGCATATTGAGCGCCCGGGAAGCGCGGGTTCACGAGCATCGAGAGATAGACGACGAAGATCGTCCCGGCCATTCCGTTACCGAACTGGTCCGCCGCCGTCGCGAGGTACAGCATCGAGACGTCGACCGGCTGGTGGGCGAGCCAGACGAAGCCGAAATTGCCGAACGCGGCGAAGGCGGCTCCGACCGCCAGGGCGATGCCCATCCGCCAGTAGACGACGATCAGGCCGCCGAGGCCCACTCCGACGATGCTCGAACCGAGGGCGACGAGGCTGTCGGCATAGCCGATCTGGTCGAGTGAATAGCCCAGGCCCTTGATCATCGGCTTCGACAGGTTGAGCGCAAGCACGTCGCCCATCCGGTAGATGGAGACGAAGGCCATCACGACCAAAGCTCCGAAGCCGTAGCGCCAGAAGAAATCGACATAGGGCCCGATGGCGGCCGAGCTTCGGAGGGCCGATTCGGGCGGCGCCCGGCGGATCCTGGGAAGCGCCGCGGCCATGATCAGGAAGGGGACCATGCAGACCGCGAGGACGTAGGGCGTGACGTTGGTCTGGCTGTCGATCCCGGCGCCGGCAGCGGCGCTCAGGATCAGCCAGCCGGCGCAAGCGGTCACCGCCAGGACGGCGAGCAGGATTGCGGCGCTTGCCCCGAGGCCCGCCGCCAGCGCCGCCGAGCGCGAGCCGCCGCCTTTCGGATCGGGCCGCAGCGCGGCGAGTATGGGAAGCGGCACGAAGGCGGCGGCGGCGATAAGCAGATAGGACGTGGCCCAGCCCGCCTCGATCCCGAGCCCTGCGAGGAAGGGGGCGGCCTTGCCCGACGGATCGGCGACGAGGAGCGCTCCGCTCCCAGCGGCGACCATGGCGGTCCGGTAGCCCCAGAGGTTGGCGGCGGCGACCGGGCCCTGCTCGTCTTGGGTCGGGGCGAGCTCGATCCGCCAGGCGTCCGCGGCGATCTCGAGCGTCGTGGTCCAAAAGGCGAGGAGCACCGCGAACAGGGCGGTGACGGCGAGGTTCACATCCGACGAGGTCAGGGCCATCGCGACCATCGAGCTGAAGATCCCGAGCTGCGAAAGCATGATCCAGCCGCGCCTCTTGCCCCAGAAGCGGGCGAAGCCGGGAACGTCGAAGCGGTCGAGCACCGGCGCCCAGAGGAACTTGAAGGTCGGCAGGAGCTGGACCCAGGCGAAGAAGCCGATCACCACCAGGACCACGCCGTGCGCCTGGAGCCGGAGCGCGAGCACGGTCGAGAACATGTAGAAGGGCAGGCCCGCGGAGAAGCCGAGCAGGAGGTAGAGCGCCACTCGGCCCAGGCCGGGGCGGATTGCCGGGGGCGGCGGTTCGGCTGCGGCTTCGCTCATTGCGAGCGAAACTTCACTGCCGAGCGGGAACAGTCAATGACGATCCCCGTCGGGACGGATCGGCTGTACCCCCGGTTTTTCAAGACCGGACAGGGTCGTCCCCCGTCGCGAAGCCACAGTCGCCGCGGCTTCAGGATTCAACGCGACGACGCAAAGACGCAACGATGCAGCGGCTGGTCGAAGGAATCGCGACACCGCGCTCTCCCTTGCAGCGAAGCTGCAAATATGAGGACCGCGACGACATTCAAAAGCGCATGGCCTCCGGGAGCGGCACGGCATCGTTGCGTCGTTGCGTCGTTGCGTTGAAAAATGATTGGCCTGCGGCCGGCGGGGGCTCGCGAGCGATGCACCGGTGCGACCTTGGGGAGTGAGGTCCGCGCCGCTGTTGCCTTCCCGCCACGGTGAGGGCGCAATGATGGCGAGAGGTTATGGCTGGGTGAAGAGAAACTATGCCGCGTGAGGCGAGTGTTGCTACTTAATGACGGCTAATCACGCAGCAAATGCGGGTTTCAGGGGGATTTCAGATGTTTCGTCGCAATTCGTTGAAAACGTTCCTGTTTTCCGGAGCTGCCTTTGCCGCGATGGCGATCGCCGGCCCCGCCTCGGCGCAGACCGACCCGGCCGACGACGCGCCGGCCACGGAAGCCGGGGTCGCCGAGGCCGATCCCGCCACGGCCGAGGCCGAGGGTCGCGAGGACATCGTCGTCACCGGCACCCGCGTCGTCCGCGACGGGTTCCAGGCGCCCACTCCGCTCCAGGTGCTGACGGAAGAGGATATCGAGAACTCCTCTCCCACCAACAACATTGCCGATTTCGTCAACCAGCTCCCGGCGCTCGCGGCTTCGATCCGGCCGTCCAACTCGCGCCTCGAGCTCAGCAACGGCCAGGCGGGCATCAACGCGCTCAACCTGCGAAGCCTGGGCACGGTCCGGACGCTGGTGCTGGTCAACGGGCGGCGGTCGGTCGGCTCGACAGCGAACGGCGTGGTCGACATCAACACGATCCCGCAGTCGCTCGTGCAGCGGGTCGAGGTGGTCACCGGAGGCGCATCGGCCGCTTACGGCTCGGACGCGGTTGCGGGCGTGACCAACTTCATCCTCAACAACGAATATGAAGGCCTGAAGCTCGAGGGCGACATCGGGGTGACCGAGCGTGGCGACGGGTTCAATTATTCGGGCGCCATCACGGGCGGCCTCAAATTTGCCGACGGCCGCGGCCGGCTGATCGTGGCGGGCGAGATCGCTCACACCGACGGTATATTCTCGATCGACCCGGGCGAGCGCGACTGGAACCACACCGGCTTCGTTCGGATTCAGAACCCGGCCTGGCCGGCCAACCCGACGGCGCCGCGCTACCTGTTCAGGACCATGGTCGGTCAGGCGAACTCAACTCCCGGCGGGCTCATCACCGCCTCGACCGGCGGCACCACCAATCGGTTGTGCGGGACCTTTTTCGACCAGGGCGGGTCGATCAGGAAGTACCAATATGGCGCCTTGACCTTCCCCTCGCCCGTATGCGCGGCGACCAGCCCGGCCTCGGCCAGCAGCCCGTCGCTGAATCAGGGCGGAGATTGGAGGGTCAACGATACCGGCCGCCGAATCGGCCTGAATCCCGAGGAAGATCGCTACGGCGTGTTCGGCAGGCTGAGCTTCGACGTCACCGACGGCGTCAGCCTGTTCGCCGAGGCGTCGTACAATCGGCAGGAAACCTTGTTCAACGCAGGCCCCAATCTGATGACGGGCCTGTCGATCGCCGCGTCGAACTGCGGCGCCGGACCGACCGCTCCGACGACCTGCAACGCGTTCCTTTACCAGACGCTCGGCCCGGCGCAGCTGGCAGGAATCACCGGTGTGACTCTGGCGACCAGCGGCGCCGACCTGCCGGGCCGAGGATCGAACAACGAACGCAAGGTGCAGCGCTACCTGATCGGCGCCGAAGGCGATTTCCAGGCATTCGGAAAGACTGCCCGCTGGGACGTCTTCGCCCAGTACGGCAAGGCGGATCTCCACGAGCAGCTGATCAACATCCAGCAGACCGTGCGCAGGAACAACGCGCTAGCCGCGGTGTTCGCGCCGGCCGGCAATCCCGGCGGACTTCCGGTCGGATCGATCCAGTGCCTGATCAACGTCAACGCCAGCACGGCCGACGACGATCCCGCCTGCCGGCCGCTCAACCTCTTCGGAATCGGAGTCGCCGACCCGGCGGCGATCGACTACATCCTGGACGATCCGTTCCGCGACCAGGTTCTCGAGCAGACGGTCGTAGGCGCCAACTTCTCGTTCACCCCGTTCGCGACCTGGGCGGGCGACGTCAGCGTCGCGGTCGGCGCCGAGTATCGCAAGGAGGAGATTGACGGGTTCGTGCCGCAGGAATTCCAGCCCGTCCAGAATGCGAACGGAACGACGACGAGCCTCTTTTCGGTCGGCAATTTCCGCCCGAGCAAGGGCAGCTACACAGTCAAGGAAGCCTATCTCGAAACGGTCGTTCCGCTCGGTTTCGGCCTCGAATTCAACGGGGCGGTCCGAGCGACCGATTATTCGACTTCGGGGTTCGTCACGACCTGGAAGGCGGGCGCGACCTGGCAGCCGATCGACGACATTCTCATCCGCGGCAATCGTTCGCGCGATATCCGCGCGCCCAACCTCAACGAGCTGTACCAGGCGGGCACCGCCAATACCTCGACGGTCACGAACCCTTTCTTTCCCGGAGCCGGGCCGGGTACCGGCACCTATGGCGCGAACCTGTCCTATCTGGGGACCATCACCGGGAACCTGAACCTCAAGCCTGAAAAGGCGGATTCCTACAACATCGGCGCAGTTCTCTCACCGCGTTACCTTCGCGGCTTCACCTTCTCGGCCGATTACTGGCGGGTGAAGGTGAAGGGGGCGATCGACAGCCTCAGCGCCGACGACATCGTCAATCGCTGCTTCGAGGGCTTGGCCGACTTCTGCGCGGCGATCACTCCGGATCCCGCCAATCCTTCGCGCGTCCTCATTGCGCGCCAGCCGGTCAACTTCTCGAGCATCCTGATGCGCGGGCTCGACTTCGAAGCGGCGTACCGGATGCGGCTCGGGAACGGAAATTTCTCCCTGCGCGGGCTTGCGACGCGGTACATCGAAAACACCGTTGCCACCGGCGTGCCGGGGTTCACGCCGCTCAATTCGGTGGGAACGCTCGGCGTCGGCACAGGCACCCAGTCGATTACCCCGAAGTGGATCTACCGAGTCAGCGCTGCGTACGACACCGAGGATTACACTTTGACGGCCGTGGCGCGCGGGGTCGGTAACGGTCGCTACGATGCGACGGGCATCGAGTGCCAGACCGGCTCCTGCCCCGTTTCGACCAACCAGTTCCCTACCTACGAGGACAACAGCATCGGTGGAGCGACCTACGTCGACCTCAACGCAACGTTCAAGTTCGACGCGTTCGGAGGCAAGAACGGCGAGTTCTTCATCAACGTCACCAATCTGCTCGATTCCGATCCGATCCTGCTGCCGGAAACCGGCCTCGCGGTGAACAGCACTTATTCGGATCTGCTCGGGCGCTCGTACCGCGTCGGAATCAGGCTCAAGCTGAGATAGTCGGCCCGCCGCCGAGCTCCGGGAGTGATCGGAACAAGCCCGCCGCCCGCCCCGGCGGCGGCCTTTGTTTCGTCCCGAGGCGCGCTGCCTCCGCGCTCGACGCGCTGAAGGAAATTGGAGACATGGATCATTATCCGCTTCGGAACGGAATCCTCCATTGCGAGGACGTTCCGCTGCCGCTGATCGCGCGGGAAGTGGGAACCCCCGTTTACGTCTATTCGACTGCGAGCATGGTTCGGCAGACCCGGATTCTGCAGTCGGCGCTGGCGCCGCTCGGCGATCCGCTGATCGCCTTCGCGGTCAAGGCCAATCCCAATCCGGCCGTGCTCGCGACCCTGGCAGGCGAGGGGCTCGGTGCCGACGTCGTCTCCGGCGGGGAATATAGGCTTGCCCGGGCCGCCGGAATCGCCCCCGGCAAGATCGTCTTCTCTGGAGTCGGCAAGACGGAGGCCGAGATGGCTTTGGCCCTCGACGGTGGGCTCTGCCAGCTCAACCTCGAATCGGTGCCGGAGGCCGAGATGCTTTCGCAGGTCGCCCTGGCCTCGGGGCGAGAGGCGAAGGTCGCGCTCCGGGTCAATCCCGATGTCGACGCCGGGTCCCACGCCAAGATCTCCACCGGATCCGCGCATAACAAGTTCGGAGTGGCGATCGGCGACGCGATCGCCGCCTGCGCCCGGATCCGCGCGCTCCCCGGACTTCGGCTCGCCGGAGTCGCGGTCCATATCGGAAGCCAGCTCACCAGCCTCGCGCCGCTGGAGGCGGCCTTCGAACGGCTGGGCAGGCTGATCCGCGAACTTCGGGCCGCGGGGCACGAAATCCGGACCGCCGACCTCGGCGGCGGGCTCGGGCTGGTCTACGATCCCGAAGCGCCGCCGCCGCCGAGCCCGGCCGATTACGGCGCCATGGTCGCCCGGGCGACCCGGGGATGGGACACCCGCCTGATCTTCGAGCCGGGGCGCCTCCTCGTCGGGGATGCGGGCGTGCTCCTGACGACCGTGATCCGCCTCAAGCCCGGGCCCATTTCTCCCTTCGTCGTCGTCGATGCGGGCATGAACGACCTGATGCGGCCGAGCCTCTACGACGCCTGGCACTCCGCCGATGCGGTGATCCCCTGCGGGGAGACCATCGTCGCGGACATTGTGGGACCCGTCTGCGAGACCGGCGACACCTTCGCCCGTTCGCGGCGGATCGACCGGGTCGCCGCGGGCGAATTGATGATCCTCCGTACCGCCGGGGCCTATGCCGCGACGATGGGGAGCACCTACAATTCGCGCCCGCTGGCGCCCGAGGTGCTGGTCAGGGGCGCGGAGTGGGCGGTGGTCCGGGAAAGGCCGGCGGCCGAGGACCTGCTGCGCGGCTACAAGGCTCCCCGCTGGCTGCACCGGACCGGCGACTGAGCTGCCGTGCCGGCGTTCTCCCCCCGTGACGGGCAAGTCAGGCCGCGAAGAACCGCCGCTCTTCGCGCACCTGAAGCGGGGTTCTGCCCAGGACTTCGAGGAAGTTGCGGTTCATATGGCTTTGATCGCAGAAGCCCGACGCGGCGGCGACGTCGGCCAGAAGTTCATTCGATCCGCGCAGGCGCTGGGCCGCGGCCGCGACCCGGTGCCTCCGGCGCGCGTCCGCCAGGCCCTCGCCCATCGCTCGCCGGTAGGATCGGGCGACCCACACCGGATGAAGGCCCACCCTGCGCGCCAGCTCGGCGGTGCTGAGATCCTGGATGCCGCAGGTCTCCTCCCGAATCCGTTCGATCCAGGCCGGCGTCGCGACAGGGACCGGCGCTGAGGCGCGACGAACGAATTCCGCGGTAACGTCCTTCACCTCCGATTCCGTCCGGTCCGGGTCGTTCCACGCTTCGGCCAGGCGCCTGGCGACGGCTGCGGCGCCGCCTCCCACCCAGGCCGTCGAACGGCCGGACTTCAAGCCGGGTCCGCACCCCAGCCATTCCGGGTCGAACTGGATCGAGAAGGTCTCGAGGCCGAAAGGCCCGATTTCGTCCCCGTGATAGCTCCCGGCCGGATGAAGGATGGCGCAGGGCCCGTCGATCCGAGCCTCGCCCCCTTCGAACACCTCGAGTCCGCTTCCGACCAGCGGAACCGTGATGCACACCCAGTCATGCTTGTGGGTGTCGATCTTCTGGTTGCCCGCGTGCAGAACCCGACTGGCCCTCGCCCCGCCGAAGGAGCGCAGCGCCACTTCCACACCGTGAAAGCGGGGGCCGTCTTCCTCTTCGTTCATCCGGCGGCCGATCCGTGCAATTGGAAAATGCATTGTGAGTGTAGCATGTTAGCCCCATGCCGCAATGGCGCCGGGATCGAGGCGCGTCTCCACTCCGCTGCCTCGGTCGCCGGCTCATCGCTCAAGAAAAGTATGAAAGCGCGCTGATGCGCGTAAGGTCGAAGGGAGGAGGGGTGCGCCGGTGCCGGCACGGGCCTGGCATGTAGCTGGCGAGCGTCCGGCGCCCGCGCCGAGGCAACGCACGCGGCAGGAGACCATGGCGTCGAAGAATGATGGAGGGCGGCACCTGCCCCGCGGCCGTCCCCACTCCGTTACCGCACCCGCTGGGCCTGGGGCTGCGACTGGTAGGTCGAAGGCCGTTTCTGGGCTACCATCGGGAAGGTTTCGCCGCCGTGGTAGGTTACGGTTCCGCACATGAGGTCGCCCTTGGTCGAGAGGGTGCCGTCGAAAAGCACGTCGCCCTCGGTGGAGGCGACGACCATGTGGATCTTGTTGCCGGTCAGGGTGATCCTGCGAAGGACGACGGGCGCGGTCCTCGACGGCGCCAGCGATCCGCCATAGTCGGCGCCGACGAAGCCGATCGACATGAGGCCGAAGCTCGGCGTCCCGCGGGGAACCATCAGGAAATCCCAGTGGCCGTGCAGGTTCGGGGCCTCGCCTCCCGCGACCGCGGCGCCCGAGTCGCAAGTGAGGGCGATCGACGTCGCTGGCGGCGCAGCAAGAGCCGCGGGGGCGGCGAAGGCGGCGGCGGCCAGGGCGAGCGTCATCAGGCACTTCATTTTCATTCTCCATGTTGGACAGGCTTCAAGGGCGCGGATCGCGCCGGCGGAGATCGCATCCGACGGGTGCCGCCGGATCGACAAGCCGGGATTTCGCCAATAGCTTCGGGTTTTTCGCCAATGTGGGAAGAATGCAGTTCACGCAGCGCCAACGGCCTTTCGGGGGAAGATGGAGGCCATTGCTGCTCGCGATCCCTGTGGGCCTGCTGCTCGGCCTGGCAGGCCCCTTCGGCTCGTACCCGGCCTACCCCACCGCGACCCGCTATGCCTTCTGGCTGGGGCTGACGGCGGCCGGGGCTGCGGCCGCGGTCGCGGCCGACGCGCTGCTGCCCGCAATGAGGCTTCGCGCCGGCGCCGTGCGGACCGGAATTGTCGCCCTGGTCTCCGCCGTGCCAATGACCTTCGTCGTGGCCTGGACCATGTCGCTCGTTCAGCCGGGCCGGGTCTTCGCCCCCCATCAATTGCCGGCTCTGTTCGCGTGCGTGGCCGCCGTCCAGCTGCTGATCGTCTACGCGACGACGACCACCTCGCCCCCGGCCGGCGAGGCCGAGTCGCCCGGATCTGCGCCGCCTCTCCCGGAAGCGGGAAATGAGGCGATCCCTGCCGTCTTTCCGTCCGCTTTGCTCAGCCGGCTGCCGCCGGAGATCGGAAGCGACATAATCGCACTCGAAACGGAGGATCATTATCTTCGAGTCCATGCCGCCGGGGGGAGCGCACTGATACTGATGCGGATGGCCGATGCAGTGGCCTTGCTCGACCCGCGGCTGGGGGCGCAGGTCCATCGCCGCTGGTGGGTCGCCCAGGCCGCGGTCGCGGGCATTCGGACGGAGGGGCAGAAGCTTTTCCTCCGCCTCATCGACGAGAAACTGGTGCCGGTCGGAAGGACCTTCTCCGCGGCGGCCAAGGCAAGGTTCGCGCATGCCCGCGACATCGGCCCGCCTAGTCGCGCTCCGGCCGCCGGCGAAGAGACTTCCGCCGCCGGCGCCTAGCTGCCCTTAGGCCTCGGGCAAAGCCCGCACTGCCCCGCCGCTACCTCCAGCGGCGACCTTGCCGCGGCCGATCACACCGGAACCTTGAACGCGGACCGAACTGCGTCGCGATACTTGCGTCCGACCGGCACCCGGTGGCCGTCGTCGAGCTCCAGCACCGGCGCCGAGAAGCGACCGCGCGATACGGCGCGCACCGTGTCCGTTCGAACGATCGTCGAACGATGGACGCGCAAGAACGGTTGACCCACCAGCGCCTTTTCCATGTCGCCGAGCATCGCTTTTACCAGATGCGTGTGCCCGTTCATGTGCACGCGGACATAATCGCGTTCGGCCTCCAGCCACCGAATCTCCGCCAGAGGGAGCCGGCGCCTGTCGCTGCCGACCTGAACCCACAGGTGGGGCGCCGATACCGCGAGCGCGCGGCTTTCGAGCTCGGCCAGTCGCGACTGCAGAAACGCGAGCCGCTCTCCCGCCCGCCGCGCATCGAGGTCGCTTCGAGCCTGGTCGATCGCCTTGGCGAGCCGACCGGCAGCGACCGGCTTGACGACGAAGTCGGTCGCGCGCAGCTCGAACGCCTTGACCGCATGGTCCTGGAAGGCGGTCACGAAGATGATCACCGGCGCAGGGGTCTGCGGCAGGGCCCTGAGCACCGCAAAGCCGTCCACGCCCGGCATCTCGATGTCGAGCAGCAGCACGTCCGGCCGGAGCAGCTCTAGAAGCTCCAGCGCCTCGCGCCCGCTCTCGGCTTCACCTGCAATCTCGATGTCGGGGCAATCCGCCAGGAGCTGCAGCAGCCGTCGCCGTGCAAGCGGTTCGTCGTCCACGATCAACACACGCATCCGGACTTCCTGCTTCCAGCTTCGACGTTTGTCGATCAGGCGAGATGCCTGTCGAGTGCGTTTCGCTATCGCGCCGCGGCGTCGAGAGCTAGCGTGGGATATCTTCTCCAGGGGGACTCGTTGAACAGCACGCAGCCTCGAGCAGGATCCGCCGATGCCGCCCGTCTCGAAAGAGGGGCGGTCATACTGATCGCGGTCTTCTGGGCCGTCCACTTCACCATCATGTGGTTTCGCTACCTTCTCTCCGCCACGTCTCCCGGAAACCAGCTTGCAGGCACTCTGCATCGCGTCGCGTTCGCGCTGATCGGCGCAATGGTCAGTTACGTGCTTTACCGCTGCCTGCGGCCGCTGCGGGTGCGCGATTTTAGGCGGCAAACCATAGTCGGTGCAGAGTTCGCCTTTGCCGCTGCCGGCGTCCAGGCCCTGGTCAACGCCGTGTTCCAGGTCGCCAACACGGGGCAAATCGATCTCGCGGATTTCATCTACTTCATGATGTACTGGTTCTGGTTCTATTTCTCCTGGACCGCGGCTTACCTCGGGCTCTCCTACAGCATCACCGTCCAGGAACAGGAGCGTCATGCCGCTGACCTTGTGGTCATGGCGCAGGACGCGCAGGTCCGCGCACTACGCTATCAGATAAACCCGCACTTCCTGTTCAACACCTTGAACGCGATTGCCGCTCTGGTCCGCGACGCGCCCTCCAAGGCTGAGGAAATGGTGCTTCAGCTCTCCGACTTCTTCAGGCGCACCCTTGCGATCAATCCGACGGAAGACGTGACCCTTTCCGAAGAGGTGGAGCTTCAGCGCCTCTACCTGGAGATCGAGCGGACGCGCTTCCCCGACCGCTTGCGCTTTCACGTGGCGCTTGAGGCCGGCACGGGCGAGGCGAGGGTGCCGGCCCTGCTGCTGCAGCCGCTGGTCGAAAATGCAGTGAAGCATGGTGTGGCGAGGTCGGAAGTGCCGACCTGCGTTCAAATCCGCGCGAGATTGGACGGTCCGGTGCTCGAGATCGTCGTTGAGAATGACGCGCAGGCTTCCGGCCCTGGGCCAAGGGGCGAAAAGGTGGGTCTGCGCAACGTGGACGATCGGCTAGGCTCACGCTTCGGTGATGAGGCCAGCCTCGCGACCGCGGAAATTCCGGAGGGCGGGTTCCGCAACACGCTCCGGATACCCCTCCTCCTCTGACGCTCGTCGCCGAATACGGACGTTCGTCGATTTCCACGCCGAGGCTGATGTCGCGTCCTGCAACTTCGGCGGGCACGGGTCGCCGAGCGAGATGTCGAAGGGCGGGGACGGGTAAGCGGCCTCGCCATGTCTCAAGGCATGCCTTTCGCAGGAGTGACAGCATGGCCAGGTTACGATTAGCCGCCTCCCTGACGGCGGCCCTCATTCTAAGCAGCTGTGCGGACCCGGCGCCTGTGCAGCCCGAAACGCCGGCCCGAGCCCGCGCCATCCCGCTGGTCGATCACCACCAGCACCTTCGAAGCCCCCGGGCGACACAACTCTATTATAGCGAGATCTACCGGGGCTGGGGCCGAACCGATACGCCCGATCCGGTGGCGAGAGACGCCGAAGACCTCATCGGGCAACTCAACGAAGCCGGCAAGAAGCGGGCTGCCGTTCTTTCACTGGCCTATTGGTTCGGAGACCCCGATCTTGGCCGGGTCCCAAACGCTCATCAGCTGGTTAGAGCTGAAAACGAGTGGACCGCGGCCGAGGCCGCCCGATTCCCTGATCGGCTAGTAGCCATCTGCAGTTTCAATCCCCTCGCCGATTATGCGCTGCGAGAACTGGAATGGTGTGCAACTTCCGGGAAGTTTCGTGGGCTGAAATTGCACTTCGGGAATTCAGAGGTCGATATTCGTAGACCTGATCATGCGCAAAAGGTGGTTCGGGTGTTCCAGGCCGCCAATGCAGTCCGGCTCCCCATGGTGGTCCACATGTGGACTGAACCCGCTTACGAGGAAGAGGGCGCGGCGCACGCCACTGCGTTCCTGGATCGCATCCTTCCAGCGGCGCCCGATGTCCCGGTGCAGATTGCCCATCTCGCCGGCGGAGGTTTTACGACCGAGACCGCTTTCAAGGTACTCGCCGACGCCATTGAAGCCAATGATCCGCGGACCAGAAACCTGTATTTCGATGCCGCTACGTCCGTTAGTCCTCAGCTTTACAAAGGTAACGTGGAAGATCTCGCGACACGCTTCCGCCAGGTTGGCATGGACAGGATTTTCTACGGTTCCGACATGAGTTTGGCGCCGCGAGAAGGGTGGCGGTCCTTTCAAAGTCTGCTGCCGCTCTCAGACGAGGAGATCATGGATATCGCCGACAATGTGGCGCCGTACATGAGGTAGGGCTGAAACCAGCCCATGTGCATCGTCGGTAGCAGCTCAGGCCAATGCGCCTGGATCGCAACTGCGGCGGCCAATGCACAGCAGCCGGGACGCGAGTCCATTACTCCGAGCCGCACGTTACGAGGCTTGGCGGCCGACGCCCTGGACTGCGATCGAGCCGCCCGGTGAGCTTGCGCAGGTGCTCGGGAGACGTATCGATGCCCGGTAACCATGATTGCGTATTCCCGGCGCATCCCCTTGACCGGGC